>JACPAW010000125.1 GCA_016180605.1 Candidatus Omnitrophota bacterium
GCTGCAGCAGATGAAGGCCGATGGGATACGGACCATTCGCATCATGTCCCTCTTTGCCGATTTGCGAAGTGGTATCCGGCAAGATGCGCAAGGAAACTTCCTGCTCGATGCCCAGGGCCAACTCCAGTGGGACAGCAAGGCGATGGATGACTTGGTGGCCTTCTTCGAAGAGTTGGAATCCGCCGGTATCAAGGTAGTCCCAGCGCTGCTTGACTTCCGTTTGGTGGATGGAATCGCGACGGAGAGTACTCCTGGTGAGAGTTGGGCGGTAGGAGAGCATCCGGAACTCTTCACCGATCCTGCGATGCAGGAGAAAGCCGTAGCCCTCTTTGGCGATTTGTTCCATCGGCTTTACGATCCCAATGACGCACAGTTTGGACGGTTCAACCTGCGCCAGCTTATTCCACTCTGGCAGGTCATGAATGAGCCTGAGTCGGCAACCGGTGTGAGTTTTCCGCAAGTTCAGAGTTTCATCAACCGTTTCATCGACACCATCCACGCTCAGGCGTCGGGGGCAAAGGTCAGTGTTGCCTCGACCTCCCGCGATAATGCATTTCGTCTGTGGGCGGATAGGATGGATGTGGTGAGTGTGAACTACTACTCGAAGTTCGACTCCGAGCCGTTGGATGAAAATGCCGGCCACTTTGGCTTTGGCGATAAGCCCGTCTTCATGACCGAAATGGGAGGCGGTGGCACTCACACCCTTAGTTCAACGCTCTTAACGCTACAGCGCAACGGCTATGCGGGCGGACTATTTTGGTCGGATAGCGAGTATCCCTTTGATCAGGCGGCATACAAACAATGGGTTCAAGCGAACCAGCCAATGTGGAGCACCTATCTTCCGTTAATTACCTCGTCTGAGGTACAAGGTGCAGGGTACAAGGTACAAGGTGGGGAAAACCAGGTTGTCAGTCTTCAGCAGCCGGAAGATGTCTTTACGGCATTTGACAAAGCTGAGCACCGTGAGGTAAATCTCCACGTTTTGGAGATATCGTTCCCGTCTCTCGATCCTGCCCAGCTTTCGAATTTGGACACCACTTCTCCTGTGTCTCATTGGACATTTGAAGATGCGGCCCGATTCCGTGACTCTTTGAAAGTTCTGGAACGACAAGCCCTCTTACAGGTTGCCAAGACGCCCAAAGAGAGTTGGGTCATCACTTATCCCAAGGACCAGTTGAAGTTGGTGGAAGCCCTCTTATGGCCGCAGGTTAATGTAGAAGATCTGCCTCGTTTCGATCGTGGAGATGGGTGGGGAAGCGAAGAAGAATGGCAACAGATGCAGCAGCAGCTAACCGAGCTTTCCGCGATACCGCAATGGCGCCAGGAGAAATTCCCGCCTGAAGCTTTGGGTATGGAGGCCATTCGGATTAATAAGGGAATTACTGAAGCATCGGACAGAAGCTGGTCGCCCGAAGGACTCACAGCCGGCAACACAGCCCTGGTGTTCCGGAGTGATGGGTCATTGGACATTGGCAAGCTATCCCTTGCAGATGACATGGATAATACGACTCAAAATACCTTTACCTTTGTCCAATGGGGCACATCTTCCTGGTTGGATGGTGAGTGGGAACTCATCGAAGGGCTAGTGAGCGAGGAGAATCAGGGACAAGTCTATGGGTTTGCCGGGCGTCCTTTTGAGAATAAATACATTCCTATTGGAAAAAGCACGGGTGATCTTTCCACATGGTCACCTGCCACAGGGATTCAAATCACTGCCGCCCATGCCCGCAATTTCTATCATGAACTAGGACATGCCCACAATTGGCACTACGGTCCACCTTACTATTCGGATGATTCGAAATGGCCGCAAACGGAAGCCTTTGGCGAATTCTTTGCCTATAGAACGGTGGCGGATGAGGTAGACCTCAAGGCTTATATTCCGGTTGAACGACTTAACGTTTCCGGTGTTGCTCATCCGACGACAGACGAGGATTCGAGCTCGAGAGCCCTCACTTACGCGTTAGCAGGGGAGGGATTGTGGCGTGCCGTGACCGAAGGTCATCTTCCCTTAGATGAGGCCTTGCAGAGGTTATACGAAAACTGGCGCCAAGGTCAGTATCCAGAGGTTCTGGGATTCTTAGAGAATTTCGCAGACGAAGACTTTGACTTCGGCCGCTTCCATATTTTTGATTCCGAGAATACCCATCCTGAGCAAACCGTCATTGCGCCAATCGTGGTTGAGGCAATGGAAGATGCAGGGAAAGCCGCTTACGCTTTCATTCCTCAGTATCGAGCAGATTCGGATACCGGTTTTGATGCCGTATTGGAAAACTGGGTCTATGCCCTGGATGATGGACGGTTTCTGGCAAGCGGGCTTCGGATGGTTCACGACAATCAGCGCTTCATCGGCGAGCATCAGGTACCGCCCGACTACTCGGGACCGATTCAAGTGAACTGGAAGTTGTCGGACGCTGGCACCGGAGAAGTATTAGAGGAAGTCAGCTACCTCTATTACTGGAAGGGTGATACTTCTGTAGATACCAATGGAGTTTTCGCGGTCGTGGATGAAGGCATGCCGACCGCCCCGGACGCTTATGAGGCGTACCTTGTCGATAAGGATTCCCAGCACGTAATCGAGCTTCCCCGCCTGCGCACGGAAGAAGGAACGATCGTCTTAGCCTTTACCGATCCGGTCTCACAACAGCGCCGCTTTGTGGCGACTCACAAGCTGCTCTATCAGCGTGGGGTTGTCATGAATGTCAGTGCCGATGAAATGATGACGCTCGGGCAGCTGATCGTCAAGTATCCTCACGTATCCCAGGCAACTCAATGGACTCCGCCGACAGATGTAATAACGGTTTATCCAGGAGAGAATCTCCAAGAGAAATTGGATGCAGAGGGGGTTTATGGGAAGAAGTTTCAGATCTTTGGAACATTGAGAGGTGAACCGCTTGATATTCCTCCTGGAGTAACCATCGAGGGAGTTGGAGATGCCACTTATATTGTGGAGTCCCAGTCGCCAACCGGTGGACAGATTGCTGGGGTGACAATGAGCAGTGGTGCCACACTGCGCAACTTAACGCTGAATGCCATGTCTGTCAAGCGCGGGGTCGCATTGCCAAGCGATGTTTATGATGCGGAAGTTGACAGAGTAAGAATCTTTACACCAGGGCCTGCCATAGTCGTGGAGGGTGGTGATTACAACAACATTGTCAACAATGAGCTTCACTCGCCATATCCATTTGTCCGTGTGACGAGCGATGCTCGAGATGATCAAAGTTTATACAATTTCCTGTCGAACAATCCTCACTATCCGATCCCGCAGATCTTTTTGCCGCTGACTTCGTTGCCACGGATATCCCAAGAGGCTGAGACTGAGGAACCAAAAGAAGAAACAGAGGTACTTTCCGGAACGATTGGCTTATTAGGAACGAGCCAGCCACCAGTTGGAATGGCCACAAGTCCAATCCCTGCACTACTAGGATGGGCAATGAGTCATCCAGCAGCCATCTGGGAAGCCGGGCAGCAGGTGTGGCAACTCATGAACCAAGGTCCGCAGACGGGTGTGACGCCGGTTGCTCCTATAGCTACACCGACCGCTACTCCATTCCAACTGGAGGGTATGCCGGAAGCATTGCTGGCAGCATTCGAGAGTGGTGTGTATCACGTAGAAGGTCGTACGATAACCCTTTCATTCCCAGCTCTCGATGACGCTAAATTTGCCGGTTTGAACGCGGACACCCTTATCACTGAGGATATCTGGGGGCCACAGGATGCTGCTACACTCCGCAGGATTCTCGATGCGAAAATATACAATGCCGAGAGAAGTACTCCAGGGGAAGATCGGGAATGGCCAGTTGGGGAACCACAGCTTATCTACTCTGAGAACTGGCAAGGAGAGTTGATCGAAAAGTTGTTGTATCCGCCGTTGGGTGCGGAAGATTTACCGATTTTCCAGAGGCCTGCCACAACTCCGTTTGTCAGTTTGTGGGAATGGATGGTCGATGGGCTTGACTACCTATCTCAATTCATACCTCAAGCTCCAGAATCCGAAGAAACCCCCGTTCGTAGAGGACCAGGACATCAGAAAATCGTTTCTCCCACAGCGCAGCTAGGCCAGCCAGCCGGGGATCTGCAAGCGGAAGATGTGCTTGTGGCGTTCAAGGATGCTCAGTATTCGGTGGATGGCCGGACCCTGGAACTATCGTTGCCGATTCTCGATCAGCTTCCAAATCTTAACCCAGCCGAACTTCAATTGATGTCACCGCAAGAGGTGGCAGACCTTAAAACTTCTGTTTTAGAGGAACTTCAATGGACGCCAAAGGAAGCGGTGGAGCTTCGTCAGATTCTGGATGATGCAATCGATCAGGCCTTCAAAGATAGAAGCGGCGAAGCGTGGACTACCTATCGTAATGAGAGCCAGCAAAAATGGATCGAAGCGTTGTTGTACCCGCCAATGAGTATTGCGGATGTTCCAGCTTTCGACAGAGGGGATGGTTGGAGCGATACGGAGTGGCAGCAAATGGAGGCGAAACTTGCCGAGCTTGCCCAGACGCAAGAATGGCGCTCGAGCATTCCCGTTGAGGCAGCTTCAAAGCGGGTTAAGGTCTCCAAGTTTGAAGGGGCGAGTGGGTCACCCAATGAGCTTGCAGTCAACAATGTTCTACCCATTTGGGAGGGTGTGGATGGTGACGACCCAGTCCTTGAGCTTACAAAACTCTCACTTCCTGCCGATGCGGATAACACTACAAACAATACCTTTTCGATTGTCCGGTGGAGTGGGCTTACGGATGACAAATGGAGGGGTATCAAGGCGGCGGTTTTGAGTGAAGAGTGGATGACGCGGTTCATCCTGCATCGTGGACGACCGTATACGCGACTACCGATCTATATCCGATTCGGTGATCCGGCGGGATGGTTTGGTGTTGGCATGCTCCAAATAAACGATGACTCTGCGGGTACCTTGGCGCATGAGTTCAGCCATGCACATAACTGGGAGATGCACTTCGATCGATGGATAGCCGAAGGCCTTGCCGAAGCGAACAGAGCCTTTATGGTGGAAACGGATTATGCTAACGACTATGTTGCCTATGAGCAGTTTAATGAACGAGGTATAAGACCACAATCGGCAGAAGACGATATATTGGCTTACAAAGAAGCCGAATTTGGATTGTTGGAATCGCTCGGATACATTTTCGAAGATCCAAAATGGGTAGATGGAGTGGCCACTTACCTCAGTCGACTCCACGATGGACGTCCAGGTGCTCTGCCTGCATTGTATGCATTGTGGCGAGTTGGCCTCCGACCCAATCCTCTTAATTTATTTGAGGTATATCGCCATGAAGATTCAGGGGAAATCTTTGAATTTAACGACCCCCCAGAGAACCCTCCGTATCATATCTTTGGTCTGCCCGGTGTACCGTTCACAGGAGTGATTGCGCGGCCATATGCTTATCTACGTGACATCGAATCTTTTAACTTCGCCCTACAATCGGGTGAGGATAGCGACCCTCAAATCCCTGATCTGAAATTGAAGTATACGCTACACCGTCTTGATGGTTCGAAGATATCAGAGGAAGTGGCTGGGTTATTTGACTATGGCGCGCGCGGCTCTTCTTTCGTTGTAGGTCCTGTACCCGGCGAGGCCTATAGGGCCACCATCGAAGTTTGGGATATCGAGTCCAATACGCTCTTAGGGACGGATGAGTACTTGTCTTACGCGGGTCCTGAAGATTCTACATTCGATCCTCAAGCGACCACAGTCGTGGTTGAGTCAGGGATACCGTCTCAGTTGGATGTGTACTTTGTCCGCGGTGCCGATGGCCAGTTGCTCTGGCATGGCGACAACTACCGCGAGAGCCATTCCATTCCTTCGGGAAATGTGTTCCAGCTTCCCTACTTTCTCGGGCAGGATGGGTATGTTGTCATACGCTATGAGGATCCGGACTTAGGGCCACGATTTACCGTGGCGAAATATCTGCTTAATAGCCGTGGGCTATCTATCAATGTGGTGGCTGATGACGCGGTGCCGGAGAGCGAACTTAGCTTTCAAATTGCAGATGCCATTGACACTTTGGATGAGGTGACGACCTGGACGGTTCAGCGAGGACAGGATGTCCAAGCGGTCTTAAATTTGGCTTCTTTTGGGGATACGGTTGAGTTTGAAGAGCTTCCAGAAGGTGAGGTGTGGTCTGGGTCGCCGTTTGATCTTCCCCCTGGGGTTCATCTTAAAGGTAAGGGAACTGGCAGGACCATCTATAGAGTAGAGGGCCAGTCGCCTATTACGGTTGGCAGTGCTGCTACCCTAAGTGATATGACCCTCGTCTCATTCGGGGATGTGGCGGTGAAGTTTCCCGGTACATTAAAAGCAACCGCTGAAAACCTGGCAATTGTTGAAGGGAGATTACAATTGTATGGTGCGGATCACAATACCATCCGCAACGTCGGATTCTCAGTATCAGAGCCGCGGGTTTTGTACACCACCGATCCAAGAGGCGATGATAGTTCTGGCAATAGCGTGACGAATATCTCTGGACTGCCATCTCCTCCAGGAATGTCTCCTCGGGTGTACATCCCCATGGCTACCAATGCCGGCATCGCCGTAGGAGCTGCTACCTCATCCAAAGTATCTTCGTTGCAGCCAGTCGAGATAACCGTTTTGGCAGCGGGACAGGCGATACCGGATGAATTACCACCCATGACGGAGATTCCCGGGGAAGTCTCGGTTACGGCGATTGAAGCGGACAACACCGACTTGACGTTGAAGCCTATGCCGGGAGCCTTTACTCCGAATAAGCCCGCGTTGCACGTCAACGTGCATCAGAAGAGTACGACGGGCTCCGGTGTAAAGCTTGCCTTCGACCGCGGAACGTTGACAGGGAACCTGTTTG
>JACPAW010000126.1 GCA_016180605.1 Candidatus Omnitrophota bacterium
GCCCGTCTGCGGTGGCGGTTGGCAATCACCAGACGGCTTCCTGCAACGCGGGCCAGTTCCCAGGCTACCGCGCGTGCGGAACCTCCTGCTCCGAGGATGACTGCTTCACACGGTCGAAATTTCCATCCAAGCTCCTTAAGTGCCGCTCGAAATCCTATCGCATCCGTGTTGTAACCGCTCACACGGCCCTTGTGGATGACTAAGGTGTTGACGGCCCCGATGGCTTTTGCGGTAGGATCGATGCGGTCTAAAAAAGGCAGGACCGCTTCCTTTAAGGGAATCGTCACATTCAGCCCATCGACTCCTGCGAGCACAAGGGCGCGTAAAATCACCGGTAAGTCTTGCGGAGAAACGGAGAAAGCACTGTAAAGCGCATCCACGCGCAGCGCTTTAAAAGCTGCTTCATGTATGGCAGGAGAAAGGCTGTGCGTAATCGTGTAACCGATGATCCCGAAAAGGCGCGTCATGGTTGGGGAAAAGAAGAAGTAGGAAGTAAGAGGTAAGAAGTAAGATGCGCGACACAAGAAGTGGGTTCTAAGATCTGGTCTGCTCCTTCTTACTTCCAACTTCTTACTTCCAACTTCTAATACTTAGTACTTTTAGGGATGCAATGCAGAACGGCGGCCCAGATAAGAGCGGCGAGTTGGCGTTGATAGGAGTTTGTTGACGGCACTTAGATATGCTTTGGCGGAAGCTTCGATAATATCGGTTGAAGCTCCTCGGCCTGTTACCTCAATACCTCTATGACGCAGCTTGACCACGACTTCTCCTTGCGCGTCTTTGCCTTTGGTCAGACCGCGCAGGCTGTAGTCGACCAATTCCGGTGAAAGCTTGGTCAGACGATCAATGGTTTTATAACAGGCATCCACGGGGCCATCTCCGCAGGCAGCATCTTGCAGCTCTTTGCCATCTTTGGAAAGCTTAATCGTCGCAGTGGGTAGTGTCTGATTTCCGGAAGTCGTATGGACATAGACGAGCTTATACATTTGCTGCGTTACAGGCAGCTCATCTTCCAGGATGGCAATCAGGTCCTCATCGAACACTTCCTTTTTCTTATCCGCCAGCTCTTTGAATCGTTCAAACGCGCGATCCAGTTCTGTTTTAGAAAGCTTAAACCCCAGCCCGGAGAGGCGTTTGACAAATGCGTGACGGCCTGAAAGTTTGCCTAGGACAAGCTGGCTCGCTCTCAGACCGACATCCTGCGGCCGCATGATTTCATAAGTGGCTCGATGCTTTAAGAGGCCGTCCTGGTGAATTCCGGATTCATGGCGAAAAGCATTTTGTCCTACGATTGCTTTGTTGGGTTGGACGATGATCCCCGTAAGAGTGCTGACAAGCCGTGAGGCTTGCGTAATCTGGGTCGTATCAACACCCGTTGAAGCTTGGTAAAAATCGCGGCGGACTTTCAGGGTCATCACAATCTCTTCCAGGGAGGCATTTCCTGCCCGCTCACCAATACCATTGAGGGTGCACTCCACCTGTCCAGCCCCATTGGCGATAGCGGCAAGAGAATTCGGAACCGCAAGGCCCAGGTCGTTGTGGCAATGGACGCTGATGATGGCGCGATCGATATTGGAAACCCGCTCCATGATTCCGCGGATAAGTTTTGCAAATTGATCGGGAATGGCAAATCCAACGGTGTCGGGAATATTCACGGTCGTCGCCCCCGCATCAATGACCGCTTCCACGACTTGATGGAGAAACTCCGGCTCTGTCCGCGATGCATCTTCCGGAGAAAACTCGACATCCTTGGAGTAGCGCCGAGCATATTTGACCGCCCAGACTGCCTGCCGCAGGATTTCCTCTTGCGCTTTGCGAAGCTTGTATTTGCGGTGAATGGGCGAGGTGGCAAGGAAAACGTGAATGCGACGCTTCTGGGCTAAAGAGAGCGCGCTCGCTGCGGCATCAATGTCTGCGGAAAGAGAGCGCGCCAGTGCCGCAATGACCGGCCCTTTGACCGATTGGGCGATCATTTTCACTGCCTGCGCATCTCCTGGGGAAGCGATGGGAAATCCTCCCTCGATCACGTCCACCCCCAAGCGGGCCAGCTGCTTGGCAATCTCCAGTTTTTGAACAGGAGTGAGACTCGCTCCGGGACATTGCTCTCCATCGCGCAGTGTCGTATCGAAAATCGTAATCCGTCGTACCATAGGTGCCTCTTTGGTGCTCGCGTATGCGCGTTAGCGCGTGAACGTGTTAACGCGCTGTCATGTGGAACGCGTAAACGCGCTTACGCGTGAACGCGTTCACGTTATTCTTCCACTCCACCCTCTTCGATATAGGGCTCGATGAAATCCAGTAACTGATCCAAGGTCGCCAGCAATTCGTAGGAACCTGCATCCATAAGCGTTTGGCGAACAGCCGCCAAATCCACACGCTTGGCGATGATCCCTTCGGAAAGCTGGTTGGCTAAAGCACCTCGCTTTTCGGCGGGGGCTTCATGAAACTGCCGCAGCTTCTCAATAAAGGTTCCTGGGTCTTGGACTAAGTCGTCAAACATAGGTTCTAGGTACAAGGTACAAGGTACAAGGTACAAGGTACAAGGTACAGCAAGGTGCAAGGTGCAAGGTGCAAGGTGCAAGGTGATAGCAGACTAACTTCTCCGCGCCACCTGTCTACGAATTTTCTTTCCTCCAACAATCCGTTGAGATTTCCTTTGACTTATTCTGTGTGCTGTCTGCTGTCTGCTGTGTGCTGTTAGTTGCTGGCTTCCCAGCCATGGCATCATCTTGCGAAGGCTGCTTCCTACTTGCTCAATGGGATGGCGATCATCCTGCTGCATCAGCCGGGTAAAATTGGGCCGGCCTGCTGCATCCTCGGCGATCCACTCTTTCGCAAACTTCCCGGATTGGATTTCCTCAAGAAGCTGCTTCATGTTTTCCTTAACGCGCGCATCGACGACACGCGGGCCGCAGTGAATATCGCCCCATTTAGCGGTGTCGGAAACGCGCCGGCGCATCCCCTGGATGCCGGATGACCAAATCAAATCCGTGATGAGCTTCAGCTCATGCAAGCATTCAAAATACGCCAGCTCCGGCTGATAGCCGGCCTCAACGAGCGTTTCAAAACCGGCCTTGATGAGCGATGAAACGCCACCGCACAACACGGCTTGCTCGCCGAAATTATCGGTTTCGGTTTCTTCTTTGAAAGTCGTCTCCAGAACGCCCGCACGGGTTGAGCCGATTCCTTTCGCCCAGGCCAGTGCTAAATGCTTGGCTTTTCCTGTCGCATCTTGATGCACGGCAACCAGAGCCGGTACTCCTTTTCCCTCGAGAAACTGCGAGCGCAGCAAGCTGCCAGGTCCTTTGGGAGCCACCATGACCACATCGACTCCTTTCGACGGTGTCACCAATCGATACAGAATCGCAAAACCGTGCGAGAAGCCAAGGGCTTTACCCGGCTTAAGATGCGGAGCGATGCTTTCTTGGTAGATTTTCGCCTGAAGCGTATCTTGCGCCAGCAGAATAATCGCATCCGCCAGCTCTGCTGCCTCAGCAGCCGAGAGGGGCTTGAAACCATCTTGCTTGGCCAACTCGTAGTTAGGGCCTCCTGGCCTTTGTGCCACAATCACCTTGACACCACTGTCGCGCAGATTCAGCGCCTGGCCACGACCCTGGATGCCATAGCCTACCACCGCTACTGTTTTCTTTTTCAGCACCCCCAAATCCGCATCCTTCTCATAATAGATCGTTGCCATAGTTGCTCCCTATACTGTGCCTTCAAAATACGCCCTTACCAAAGGCCGCCGCAGATAACGGATGACAATGACGTGGATGCCAGCTCCCAGCGTTGCCAGCAAGGCACCTGCCGGATGTCGTGAGGCAACCAGCGTTGCAGCAAATGCCAGCGTAGTCAGAGCCAGAAGAATAGAGGAGGCAATCGCCATCCGACGCGCCCAGTCTTTAAGTAACGGCAACCCGATCATGACCGTCGTCGCCAGTACCAACCAAGCCAGTGAAATGGACAGGGGACGGACGATGATACCGTTTAATATTTTCCAGCAACTCGCTGCGGCAACAGTCGCGAGGACCGCGTAGGCCAGGCTCAAGAAAGCGATGGGCCATGGAACCATTTATCAGCACACAGCTACCAGCACACAGCAATCAGAATGGGACACGGGACACGCAAGTGATGCGAAACTTTTGGGCCATGGGACACGTGAGCGATACGAAGCTCTTGGGACATGGGCCGTGGGACATGTCGTGATTTTTTGTCCCATGTCTCATGGCCCCTGTCCCAAAGGAGTGATTCTTGAACTCTGCTATTTT
>JACPAW010000127.1 GCA_016180605.1 Candidatus Omnitrophota bacterium
ACCCATCGATGATACGCCAGCCTATCGAGCCGGCCTTTTGTCAGGAGACCGCATTGTAAAGATCGATGGGGAGCTGACTCGAGGGATTACGCTGATAGAAGCGGTGAAGAAATTGCGTGGAAAACCGAAGACCCAAGTGAACCTGACGATATTGCGGGAACAGGATGCTACTGCCGAGCTTAAGGAAGTAACCCTAGAGCGGGATGTGATCAAGATTGAGAGTGTCAAGGAGGCTCGGATTTTGGAGGACCATGTCGGCTACATCCGTTTAACGGACTTCCGAGAGAAGACCTCTCCTGATTTGGAAAAAGCGCTGCGCAGGTTGGTGGAAGATCAGATGGATGCGCTCATTTTGGATTTGCGGAACAACCCGGGAGGTCTCTTGGATACTGCCGTATCCGTTGCCGAATTATTCTTGGACCGCAATCAAGTCATTGTTACTACGCGCGGCCGCAACAAGAGCCAAAACCAGGATTTCCGCGCACGGCGAGACGGCATGATCCATTCCATGCCATTGGTGGTCCTCATCAATGAAGGCTCCGCCTCTGCCTCGGAAATTGTCGCCGGTGCCGTGCAAGATCATGGTCGGGGAATCATCATGGGGATAAAATCCCATGGAAAAGCATCCGTTCAGACGATTTTTCCGCTGAAAGATGGCAGTGCTTTGCGCTTAACAACAAGCAAGTACTTTACGCCCAAAGGACGCTCCATTCATGGCTCAGGGATCGTTCCCGATGTGGAAATACCGCTGGAGAAACCCGCTGTCAAGGCAGAAGAGCAAGACAAGACGCAGCGAGGAGAAGAGGTTTTTGAACAACTGGAAAAGAAAGATGGGGCTGCGCAACCGGATGCCAAGAAGCCGGAATGGGATAATCAGTTGCACCGCGCATTGGATCTTCTAAAAGCCCTAAAGGTCTACCAAGGCAGGGAAAAGCATAAAGTGGTTTCCAGGGTGCCCTATGACGATTTGTATTCTCGGTATTGAGACTTCCTGCGACGAAACCGCAATCGGGCTGGTAGCGGATGGGCGGACGATTCTTGCGAACACCGTCGTTTCCAGCCTCGAATTGCATGGCCCTTACGGCGGGGTGATCCCAGAGATTGCCGCCCGAGTGCATGCAGAGACAATCGCCACCGTATTGGAAAAATCACTCGAGGAAGCGCATCTGAACCTGGATCAAGTGGATGCCATTGCAGTCACCCAAGGACCAGGGCTGCCTGGTGCATTATTGATCGGCCTGGCATTTGCAAAGGGTTTAAGCTTAGCCCTGAAGCGTCCTTTGATTCCCGTCGATCATCTGGCTGCTCATCTTTACGCAGGAGAGATGTCCGATCCATCGGTTGTACCACCTTATATCGGCCTTGTGGTTTCCGGAGGACACACATTGCTCTGTGTCGTTCATCCAGACTGCCGCTATGAATTGCTGGGTGAAACCCGTGATGATGCGGTAGGAGAAGCCTTCGATAAAGTGGCCAAGCTCCTCGGGTTGGGATACCCTGGCGGACCCATAATCGATCGGCTATCGACTGAAGGGTCCAGGCTGGCGGTGCGCTTTCCAAGGAGTCACACGCAAAAACCATTGGACTTTAGCTTTAGCGGATTAAAAACAGCGGTATATCAGCATACCGAGAAGATAAAGCGATCTGATTTAGCACACAGCACACAGCACACAGAGGAAAGAAAGGAAACTTCTGTGGCGGATATTGCGGCCAGTTTTCAGGAAGCGGCGGTGGATCTGCTCGTTTCCCGGACATTACGGGCCTGCCAGCGAACGGGAATCAAGCAAATTGTAGTCGGCGGAGGGGTGGCATCCAACCAAAGGTTGCGTGAGCGTTTTTCTGACGCAGCGAAAGAGGGCAAATGGCGGGTTATTTTTCCACCCCCTCCTTTATGCGTGGATAATGGAGCCATGGTCGCAGGGATTGCTTTTCCGCTTTTACGGAAAGGAAAGACCGCAGAGCTTTCTGTCGTCAGTGATCCTAACCTGTGCTTAACCGAGAGATCAACGTGAGCGATTGGGTGGTGTTGCAGCGGCTTTTGTTGATTACTCTGATTGCAGGCGCCATCGGGTTTGAACGGGAGCGACACGGGCGCGCAGCGGGTTTTCGCACGCATATTTTGGTAGGCATCGGTTCCTGTTTGGTGATGCTTACCGGATTGTTTCTAGCGCAGAACCCACCCGCTGGAGTAACCGTCGATCCTACCCGCATGGCAGCACAAGTCATCAGCGGCATCGGTTTCTTGGGTGCCGGAACGATTTTGCGTTACGGGATTTCGGTGCGGGGGTTGACAACGGCCGCCAGCCTGTGGGCGGTGGGAGGTGTGGGGTTGGCGGTCGGGGCCGGATATTTACGTGCTGCCATTCTAACCGGAGGCGTGGTCATACTGGTTTTATTCGGCTTCTCACGCCTGGAGCGGATCATGCGCCGGGAATGGTATCAAACCCTCATTATCGAGACTAAAGGTTCTGGAAAACATCTCGGGCAAATCCGTGCTGTGCTATCGGAATTTGATGTGGAAATCCGCGATTTCCAGGTGTCTTCTTCCGAGCATCCGGATGCCGTGCAGCTGGAGCTGCAAGTAAAAATCGTCCATGAACGTCCTCGACATGAGTTTGTCGAGCGATTGCGTCAGGTCGACGGAGTGATGGGTGTCCGATGGGTATGAACCCCGACTAAAAGGAGATGCCATGGCGCTAGGGCGATCCAAGCACGAGGAGCAAGACCCGCGGTGGCTGGAAGTGGATGCTACGATGACCGGAACCGTCGTTTTCAAAGATCCGGTAAACCTCCAAATCAATGGACAATTTGAAGGCTCCCTTCAAGCCAAGGGAAGACTTTCCATAGGGCAGAGAGCACAAGTAAAAGCCACGATCCAAGGAGAAGCGGTTATCATCGGTGGGTTGGTAGAGGGTACGGTGACCGCTACCTATAGTGTTGAGCTGCTTTCCACCGGCCGCGTCTTGGGAAAAGTCATTACTCCCTCGCTCGTTGTCCAGGAAGGAGCCGTAATTAACGGAACCATTGAGATGGCAACCAGTTCCCATAACCGGACGTGGATGACAATCGAGGAGTTGGCGCGTTACTTGGAAGTAGATGCTTCCACGGTAACGCAATGGGCGCAATCCGGAAAACTTCCCGCCCAACGAGAAAACAACCAATGGCAGTTCAATCGTTCTAAAATAGAAGAGTGGCTGGCTCAAGAGAAGGTCAAATAAGGCGCAAGGTTCAAGGCACAAGGTGCAAGGTATAGGGGTATAGGGGACGATGGAGAAACTTTGGACGACAGCAGAAGTGGCTAAGTACCTTGAGGTCCAGGAAGTCGATGTGGAGCAATTGGTCAAGCAGGGCAAGCTCACCGGCTACAAGCTCGGTGGCCAGTTCCTGCGTTTCCGCCCGGAACAGGTAGAAGGACTCAAGGGTACGATCCAGTTCCGGCCCAATTCTGCTATGCCCCATCGAGGGAAACGTTCTTGGATTTCGCAGCTTACGGATTTGGTTTATATTTACGATTTTTACATCGTTTCTGCCGCACTCCTCATTATCGTTGTGATTTATCTCGTCGTTGGTTAGTCCGCCCGCGCATGCTCAGCGAGCCTTTGCTTCGCCGATGGATTCGTGAAGTACAGCGGGGCCGGCGCAGCCCCAAACAGTTTTTGGAGAGCCTGCGCCGCCTTCCTTACGATAACATCGGATTAGCAAAGCTGGATACGCATCGCCTTTTGCGGCGCGGCCTGCCGGAAGTGATTTTCGGTGAAGGGAAAACAACCCAGCAACTCCGCCGTATTCTCAAAAGAATGGCAGGCCAGGGTCCGCTGATTCTAGTCACACGTCTTGGCGCTGAAGTTTTTGAGGCCATACAGAGTGCTTGCCCCAAATTGCGGTACGACCCTATTTGCCGGTTGGCTTTCCGCCCCAAACGCGGCAAATTAGTGCTTTCGGGGCGTGTCCTAGTAGTGACAGCAGGAACCGCAGACATGCCCATTGCTGAGGAAGCGGCCAAGACCCTGGAACTTTTAGGAAGTCGTGCGGTGCGCCTCTTAGATGTAGGGGTTGCCGGTGTGCACCGGCTGCTGGATCACTGGCAGCTTCTGCAAAGAGCACGGGTCATCATCGTCGTAGCGGGAATGGAAGGAGCTCTGGCTAGTGTGGTTGCAGGACTGGTGCGCTGCCCAGTCATCGCGGTTCCAACGAGTGTGGGTTATGGTGCAAGCTTTCAGGGAATCGCTCCCTTATTGACGATGTTATCCAGCTGT
>JACPAW010000128.1 GCA_016180605.1 Candidatus Omnitrophota bacterium
ACGAAGAGGACTCTATACATAGCACACAGCAAACAGCACACAGCAAACAGCACACAACTCGTTCTGTGTGCTGTGTGCTGGATGCTGTCTGCTTTCCTTTAGCATTCTTGGTACTGGTTGGTAATGGGCATCCGCCGATCTCTTCCGAATGCCCTCGGAGTAATCTTGATTCCTGGCGGGGCCTGGCGGCGCTTGTACTCCGAGCGGTCTACCATTTTCACGACACCCTGTGCGACCTCCACCGGCACTCTTTGCCCTTGTATAATCTGCTTCAGACTGCGGTTTTCTTCGACGTACGCCTGAAGAATCCGATCGAGCATTTCGTAAGGGGGCAGTGTATCTTGGTCTTTTTGGCCAAGTGCCAATTCCGCCGTTGGGGCACGCTGCAAGATGCTCTGGGGAATGACGGGTTTATTCCTGCGCCGGTTGCGGTAGCGGGCAAGTTGGTACACCAGCGTTTTAGGCACATCCTTGATCAAGGCAAGACCACCGGCCATGTCACCGTAAAGGGTCGTGTATCCGGTAGCGGTCTCGCTTTTATTGCCGGTTGTCAGAACCAACCATCCGAATTTATTCGAGAGTGCCATGAGGAGGTTTCCGCGGATTCTGGCTTGGATATTCTGCTCGGTGGTGTTCGCAGGCATACTTCTAAAAAATCGCCTGAGTGTCTTAAGGTAGCTGACGAAGAGGCTTTCTATGGAAACGTCCCAGGACTCGATCCCCAATGTTTCCGCCAATTTCCTAGCATCCTGCTGAGTCTCTCGGGAAGAGAAACGGGATGGCATCACCAACGCTTTTACTCTAGAAGAACCCAAAGCGTCAACGGCAATCGTTGCCGTTAAAGCCGAATCGACCCCTCCCGAGAGCCCCAGCACCACACTGGAGAAACCGTTTTTTCGGACGTAGTCTTTTAAACCCAGACTCAGGGCTTCATAAATTTCTTCAACCGGTTTAAGAATCCCCTGCTTTGCTAAAGCGGGTAATGCCGGCCGCTGCGGCAAGGATTTCGAAGCAAGCTCCAGATCCACTACCAACAAATCTTCTGCAAACTGCCTGGCTTGGCCTACAATGGAGCCCGAAGCGTCGACCACGAGGCTTGCCCCATCAAACACCAGCTCATCCTGACCACCGATGAGGTTGCAGAAAGCAACGCATACACCATTCTCTTTGGCTCTCTTGGAAAACAGCTTCTGCCGCAATGCCAGCTTTCCTGCATGGTAGGGACTGGCGGAGAGATTCACAATAAGCTGAGCTCCTGCCTTAGCTAAATCTCTTGCCGGTTGCAGTTCCCAAAGATCTTCGCAAATCGTCACTCCTACAGGGATCTTGCCCACCTGCAGCAGAAGAACCTCTGAGCCAGGGGTGAAATAGCGTTTCTCGTCGAATACCCCGTAGTTTGGCAGACAGCGTTTGTGGTAAGTAGCTAAGCGGCGACCCCCAGCCAATACTGCCGCAGCGTTATATAAACTTCCATCTCGCTGTTGCTGCACATATCCTACAATCGCTACGATGCCTTGCGTTAAAGGGAGTAAACGCTTCAAAGCCCGTTCATTGGCATCGATAAATTGCGGTTTTAAGAGAAGATCCTCTGGAGGATAGCCGGTCAAGGCTAGCTCCGGCACTATAACTAGATCCGCAAACCACGCTTTGGCTCGTAAAATGGCTTCTGCAATGCGGCCCTGATTTCCTTCAATGTCCCCAACGGTTGTGTTGAGCTGAGCGAGTGCGATCCGTAATTTACTCATTTGAATGTGGGAAGGTATAACTTTAGAGGCTTGTTAGAGTTAGAGAGTATGATACCACGAATGACAGGGAGCTTACTAGGTGAGGTAACGCCACTGCGTTAGCTGGACGCTACCTCCTGATACGAAGAAGCGGAAACGTCCCTACTTAGAGGTATGGGTGACTTGGGCTGGTTAGGATCATTCGGTGGGGGACTCGTGCGGCCAACGCGCCGTAAGGCGAAACGGATGCCAAACAGGTACAACCCATACGCCAGCACTTCAGTCAATGATGGGTTGCCATTGTAACCAAAGAGTGCTTTGAGGAAGGAGCCCAGCCCTTGTTTTTCGTTTAAGATGGGGTTTATGTTCCACACAGGCGAGACGAGGGGATTAATCCAGCCTAATTCCTCAAGCTCATGGATGCCATAGGCTAAAAGCCCGGCTGCGATAAAAAGAAGAAGCCAGCCGGTTACCTGGAATAAAGGCTTCAGCGGAACTCGGCGGCCTCCTACAAAGATGATCGCTGTAATGAATACTGCAAGCTCAGCACCCAGCAAACCGCCGATAGCCGAGATAGGACCGGAATTTTGTATCGAAACCGCTTTCAGGAATAGCACCGTTTCTGCTCCCTCGCGCAACACTGCTAAAAATGGAAGCAGGATCATAACTGACAGCTCCTGATGCGTGACTGCTGTCTCTACTTTTATTTCGATAGCCGCACGAACCCTGCGCGCTTGCTGGTGCATCCAAAACACCATGTAGGTCAGGACACCGCAAGCCCCAAGGGAGATAATCCCCTCGATGGCCTTCTCCCATGTTCCTCGCGCTGTTTGAGTCACTAGGCCCAACACCCACCCAACCAGGAAACTAGCTGCAACCGCCAACACCGTACTCAACCAAACGTATCTGGCAAAACGCAGCGCCCCGAGCCGTGCCAGCACGGTCAAGATAATCCCAACGATGAGTCCAGCCTCCAGCGTTTCGCGAAATACAATCACCAGGGTGGCCCAAATGGTACTATCGAACATCAAAATTCCCCCTCTTCTACTAACTGAAAGCGAATGGGAATCTCAACCCAAACGGCCACTGCCTTTCCAGCTCGCCTTGCAGCCTTGAACCTCCAGTGTTCGACCGCTTCAATCGCCGCATGATCCAGCAATGCAAAGCCGGAAGAGGAAGAAACCCTGATCTGCCCGCAGTGACCGGTTGGAAGCACGTAAATCGCCAGCAGGACAGTTCCTTCTTCTCCTTGCTGACGTGCCAGCAGCGGGTACACCGGTGGAGGATTGCGCAGATACCCTGGCAGAATCTCACTCAAAGCACCGCGGGATTCCGGGACTGTAATGGTCTGGGGAACAGGATCGGGCTCGGAAACGGTTTCAGTAATAGCGTTCGCCTGTTCCTTAGGCGCAGGAGCTTCGACTGCAGGCTGCAACTGGGTTGGTTTTTCTCGATGGGCCACAAGCAGAATTTCGAGATTAGTCGGTGCCCGTTCTACATCAAACTCAACAGACGTCGTAGTCGGCCAGCCAAAGAAGAAGCCTGCGTGGATACCACTCGAAAGCGCAATGGCCAACTTCAAGGTAGAGGTCATTCGTCAGCTTCCGGTTTCGGCGGTCTGAAATGACACCCGCTGCAAGCCCGCTGAGCGGACTGCATCCAAAACCGCCATGACGGTTCCATGAGGCACCTGACGGTCTGCATTGATGACAACCATTGATTCGCGCGGCATGGAATGCTGACGCAGTGTCGCCGCCAAACTTTTTAGCGCTACCGGCAGTCGATTGATGAATAGCCCGCCCTCTGCAGGAAGCGAAATCGTCACGACGTCTTCCTTTGCGGTCGAAACAGAAGTTTCGGCCTTTGGTAAATCCACGATTAGCCCCTGTTGCAGCGTCATGGAGAAAACCCCAAAGATGAAAAAAACCAGCAACAGGAAAAACATATCGATGAGCGGAATCATCTCCACCCGCGGACGTCTAGGCAGAAACGCTTTGACTTGCATATTTGACTTTTCCTTTTTGATAGAGAATTTGGAAGTTGGTGATGTGGGTTGAGATCTGGCTAGCCATGTCTTCTATCTTGGCACAAAAATAGTTGTAAGCGACAACGGACGGGATGGCGATGGCCAGTCCTGCTACTGTCGTGATGACGGCTTGAGCAATTCCAGTTGCCACGACCTGAGGATCAGGAATCCGGCCTTCCAGCGCCCCGAAGGCAAACATAATTCCAGTCACTGTGCCGAAAATACCGAGCAAAGGAGCGACGGTGATAATCGTATCCAATACTCCAAGGTAGCATTTCATCCGCTTCAGTTCCGCCTGTACGGCTACTTCCAAAGCTCCTTCCAGGGAAAAGTGATGGTGGCTTAGGCCATTTACCAGAATGCGCGCGACCGCATCTTTGGTTCCTTGCGCAGCTGCAATGGCTTCCTCAACAAGGCCTCGTTCGGTTAGATGGAAAAGCTTGTGGATGAGTGCGGCGTCTTGCGTGGTGCGCTCTTGGCGCCAGAACAGTAGGCGCTCAATGA
>JACPAW010000168.1 GCA_016180605.1 Candidatus Omnitrophota bacterium
GACAGATGGCCAAATCCGGTGGGAAGATATCGTCACCCCATTTGCCCGGGGTTTAGAGTCCATTGAAATCAACGGGCTTTCCCGGTGGTTTAATAACAACGTCTACTACCGCAAGCCCATCCTTCATGGCGAGCCGGTTTGGAAAAAACCGATTCTTGTCGATGCCTATCTTTTTGCAAAAAGCTGCACGACCAAACCGGTCAAAGCCGTGCTGCCAGGGCCTTATTCCTTTGCGATTCTCAGCGAGGATCGGCATTATAAAAATCTCCGCGCATTTACCCGGAAGATGGCCGAGCTTTTAAACGCCGAGGCTAAGGCCTTAGCCCAAGCAGGTGCTGCTTTTATTCAATGGGATGAACCGGCCGTCGGATTTGGAAAAACCGATATCAAACTGGTCCTTGAATCTTTGAAGATCGCCACAGAGGGAGTTCAGGCAAAAACAGCAGTCGTGACCTACTATGGCAGCCTTAACGGAGCACTCGACTCTCTCATGCGAGGGCCGGTGGATGTGGTGGGTGTCGATGTGGTTTCAGACCCGCAAACATACACCCGGTTGAAGAATCTTTCCCGGATTCCAAAAGAATTGATCCTAGGCTGCATGGATGCGCGCAACACCAAGTTGGAATCCACCGAGTCCCTTCACCGCCTCATCAAAGGCGTTGCCAAGAAAGTGGGGATGGACCGGCTTTATTTAAGCCCTAACTGCGGCCTTGAATTTTTACCGCATACGCAAGCTTTGGCGAAAGTAAAACGACTGGTGCAAACAGCCCGCACCTTCAAGCAGAAGAATTAACCACGAATCCCCATTCACTCACTTAGGAGGAACGATGTTGCTGACAACGTCCGTTGGAAGTTTACCGAAGCCGGATTACCTCTCCAAAGCCCGTACGCAAGCCCGCAAGGGAGAAATCAGTGCCAAGGCACTCCGTGTTTTGGAAGACCAGGCCACGCGCGAGTGGATCAAAATCCAAGAAGAGCTGGGAATCGATATCCTAGTCGATGGGGAACAGTATCGCGGAGATATGGTGGCTTATTTCGCAGAATATTTCGGCGGTTTCAAGGAAAGCGAGCTGGTACGCTCTTATGGAAACCGTTACTACCGAAAACCGATTATCGCCGGAAAGGTTTCGCGCAAAAAACCCGTTACGATCGAGCGCTGGCGCTTTGCTCAAAGCTTAACGCAGCGCCCGATCAAGGGGATGCTTACCGGCCCTTATACCATCATGGACTGGTCGTTTAACGAATATTATTCCTCCCGGCGCGCAGCAACCTTGGCAATTGCCAAAGTGATCCGTGATGAGGCGCGCGATTTGGAAAAAGCGGGTGCCCAGTATATCCAAATCGATGAGCCTGCAATCTCCACACGGCCGGAAGAAATGGACCTGGCCATCGAAGCGCTCGGAGTAGTCACCCGGGGCCTGAATGCAAAGACCATCACGCACATCTGCTACGGGGATTTTAAAACGATCGGTCCTAAGCTCTCCCGTTTGCCGGTGGACCAGATCGACCTGGAGTTTGCCAACCGCAATTTCGAATTGCTGGATTTCTTCCGCAGCAAGCCTTTGCGGAAAGAAATCGGCCTTGGGGTAGTAGACGTGCACAATCACCGCACAGAAAGCCGTCAAGAAGTCATTGCCAATCTCCAAAAGGCGCTGACGGTATTCAAACCCGAGCAGATTTACGTGGATCCGGATTGCGGGCTTAAAACACGCACCCCCAAGGAAGCAATCGAGAAACTCAGCGTCGTCGTGGAAGCTACCAAAGCTGTCCGCGCAGAGCTTTGCTAGAATCCATTTCAAAACTCCTGTTCCTAGCGCGATCCTACCGATGGCAAGACTGACAATAGAGCAACTTCGCTTACGCAAGGCGCGCGGTGAGAAACTCGTATTGCTCACGGCGTACGATTATCCTTTTGCGCACCTTCTGGATGAAGGTGCCATAGACGGCATCTTGGTCGGCGACTCCCTGGCCATGGTGGCGCTGGGCAGGGATGAGACCTCTTCGGTGACGATGGAGGAAATGCTCCACCATGTCAAGGCCGTGCGGCGTGGTGTCTTGCGAACGTGGCTTATCGGCGATATGCCTGCTGCGGCACTGGATGTTGCCGTAGAACAGACCCTCGAGCAGGCCAAGCGTTTCTGCGAGGCAGGCTGCGAGGCGGTTAAGGTGGAATGGCGAGCGGGCATGGACAAGACGACCGCCGCAATCGTAAAGGCAGGAATTGCGGTTATGGGACATGTGGGGTTAACTCCTCAGACGGCAAAGCAAGAGGGCGGCTTCGGACTCCGAGGCAAAGATTCCGAAGCGGCGATACGGATTAACGAACAAGCGGAGTCGGTTGAGCAAGCCGGGTGCTGTGCGATTGTGGTCGAATGCGTCCCTGATGAAGTCGCAAAGATTTTAAGCAACCGCCTTACTATCCCGACTATTGGAATTGGCTCCGGGCCTAACTGTGATGGGCAAATTCTCGTCACACAAGATCTGCTTGGCTTATATGAACGGATAAAGCCCCGGTTTGCGAAACGCTACGCTCAGATGGCGTCCATCACCCGCAAAGCGATTGCCGATTATGCCACCGAGGTCAGAGGAGGCCTTTTTCCCGCACCGGAGCACACGCAACCCATGCCATCTGAGGAACTCGCCAAACTCCAACAGAAACTCGCGCAGAAGAGTTGACGGAACCATCTTGGTATGATAAATTAGAATACCAGGAGGGAAACGCTATGTCGACGACAAAAGTCGCAATCACGGTAGATCAGCAGCTCCTGAAGCTGGTCGATCGGTGGGTGACCCTAGGACGTTATCCCAACCGCAGCCGAGCCATCCAAGCGGCGGTGCGCGAAAAAGTTGAACGCTGGAACCATACCCGGTTGGCCGAGGAGGTTGCCAAGCTCAATCCCAAGGAAGAGCGGGCGTTGGCTGAAGAGAACTTTGCCGGGGAAGCATGGCCCGGATTCTAAGGGGCGATATCTACTGGGCCGATCTTGAGCCAACAAAAGGACGGGAACAGGCCGGTCGGCGTCCGGTGCTAGTACTCAGCCATGAGGTGTTCAACAGCCACTCCGGCACGGTGATTGCGCTCGCCATTACGAGCCAGCCGCAGCGGGCGGGTTTCCCGTTGACCTACGTGCTTCCTGAAAAACTCCTGCCCAAACCCTCTTGGGTTAAAATCAGCCAAATTCGCGCCCTCTCGACTGAACGGCTGAGCCATCGAATCACTCACCTGGAAGAAACCGAAGTCAATCGCATCATCGAAGGATTGCTTGATATCATTGGGGACTAACAATGGAACAAGCAATTTTTTTTCTTCATACCGCTGATACGGTTAGTATGGCACCGAGTTTTAGATTTTCTTGGCTTGACAGCACCCTTAGGGTAGGGGATACTAGATTGTAGCACAAATGTAGCTACGATCAAGGAGGAGTGGATGATCCAATTCGTGAACGTACGGGAGTTGAAGAACCGCGTATCCGAGGTTATTCGCCGAACGCGCAAAGGGGACGTAGTCGTCACCTTACGCGGCAAACCCACTGTGGTACTTCACGCAGTAGCTGACGATGAGCTTGAGGACTATCTGCTAGCACATTCACCAAAATTCCTGAAGAGTCTTGAGCGTTCTTATCAGGAGTATCAGCGCAAGGGCGGTGCATCGCTGGAGACGTTGCTCAACCAGACGGAACGCGAACTTGAGCGCCTTCAACGTTGAGTTTACCCCGGCGGCGGCTCGGGACTTAAAAAAGCTCGATCCAGCCATTCGTGCACAACTGCTGCGGGCCTCCACGGTTTTGAACACTTCGCCTTACCCAGGCGCAAGCGCTCGAATTAAGCCCCTCGTGGAAATCACACCGCGCCATTATCGATTGCGTGTGGGAGATTACCGTATTATCTACCGCATTGAGGAATCCCAGGTCGTCATCGTCCGCGTGGCACATCGGCGCGAGGCCTATCAATAAGTTTGGAGGTTCAGGATGAATAAATCTGTGTACCTCCAACCAGGTGCTTCAAGCCCTGGCAGAGGGGTTGCAGATGGCGCTGGCGTAAATTGGGGAACAATGTGAGCCATCCCTAGATTCCTGAGAGGGCAATTGGGATGAGAGTGATAGGTGCGAGGAAGCGGCTAGCGCTCAGTGTGGTAATGGCATCCGCATATTTTGTAGCTACCATGTGCAGCGCTCTGGCAAACGATAAGGCGGTCGCAACGCCATCACTCCCATATGGCGCGCTGGAGGAGATCCTCACGCTGC
>JACPAW010000169.1 GCA_016180605.1 Candidatus Omnitrophota bacterium
TTAAAAGCATCTGTCAAGCTATCGAGTACCTTAACTAGGCTCGGTAGCAGACAATGCGGATCCGCCCCCCCAACCGTAATTAGAATACGCCTGACCTGTCGCCGAGACCGGCGAAGACTTTGGCGCCAGAACTCAGGGCGCAGCGGCACGTAAGTTGGACCTAAAAGAAATCGGGTATCTCCATTCACGGAACGATACGGCAGCTGCTCTGCCAAGGCAGCCCCATTGACAACCAGATGCGATACAAACGGAAAGCGTGCCAGATCATCGATAGCCACAACAAAAAACCCGGCCCTGCGAAGCTGCCCCAACTCTTGTTTTCCTACACGATAGGAATCCACGATCACCATTCGGCACTGGGAAGATTTGGCCGCTTGGATCGCATGGTCTATTCCACTGGAAGATTGCTTTTTTGATTTGACGGCAAATCCCCAAGCTCTAATAAGAGCACGGATGGCTGGATCATCCATACTTTGGAAAATACACTCCATGCGCTGCTTCTTCAGTGCCAAGGCCAGAGAAAGACAACGCTGCAAGTGACCCAAACCAGCTTGAGATCCCGCTTCCACCCAGAAAAACGCACGGATTGTCATGAACGCACAGATCGGATCAATTCAAAAGCTTCGGCAGCCTGCAGAGCCGATACGGATCCCCATCGTTGTGCGATCGCGCGAAGAATTTGCGGCGAACGCGGATGAGGAGCAACTCTGACTTCCCCAGCGTAGCAACCCATAGCGGCTAACTTGCGCTCTAAGGTCGCTGAAATATCTACGAAGATATTCGGTCGAAAAACTTCACCGAGCCTTTGAAACGCCCATTCACTGGATGAGGGTACTTCGAATGCCAAGACATCGCGTACAGAGGAGCCTTTAATCGGCCGGCTGGCGGTAAGCACCGCACGGTGCGTGAGAACATGGTCGATGTTCAAGTCACCCGGATGATGCGTGTAGATGACTTCAGGCTTAAGCTTTTGAAAATAAGACTCAAGACGTTTGACGATCGTCAAAAGAGGCACGGTGTCAAACTGGTTATCCGGTAAACGCTCAAAGCGAATCGATGCGGCACCTAGAATTTTGGCAGCCGCGCGCGCTTGTGCTTCTAAAGCGGCCTGGCTCTTGCGCGATACAGAATGAGGACGATTATAGCGAGCCTGGATTCCCTCTCCTAGGATCACGATGTACACTTCGTGTTTGGCACTTTCTCTGGCAATGGTACCCCCGCAACCTAGCACTTCATCGTCAGGGTGTGCGGCTACCACGACTATTTTCATGCGCGCGATCCGTTTGTTTCCGGCCTTACCTTTACCTGCAGGGTAAGCTGCTCACCGTTTAAAACCGGTTTAAAGAATTCATAGCGGAACCCCTTTGACCGAAGAAACGCCCTGGGGTAGCCATCGGCATCAAGCATGCGGATAAAATCATAGAGCGTGGAAAGAGACCGGCAGCGCGGAATTTGGCTTTGAGCCGGTTGGCGCCGCCTAAAAAATGTGGCACGGCCAACCTGAGGTCGAGACTCCATCGGCTTCTTAATCATTTGGCGGATCATCGAAGCAGTCAGCTGCGAGGCACGCTGATAAATATCCCCTGCCCGACCGTGTAGAGAAAGCGGTTCTTTGAGGTATACCGGCCCGGCATCCAAGTCAGTGGACATGCGAAAAACACTCAGCATGGTCTTTCGATGACCCCGACTGATGAGATTCTGCAAGGGGCTTCCTCCCCGGCCGTAGGGCAGGTTGGTCATGTGAAATCCCACGCACTCATATTCCCGCACGATTTTTTCAGGAACCTTCCAGGACCAGTGAAGAAAAAATACATACCTGGGCCGCATCAAACGAAGGCGTTTCAGAGTCAATTCCTTAGGGGAATTTATCCAGTGCCAACCGCCTGGAAAACGGCGAATCGTCTTCTCATAGACTTGACGACTCCATGGTCGAGAACCCGCCACCAGATAAACCGAGCTCATTTGCCTACGTGTTCCCAAGTTAGTGGGGTGCCGCGGGCAATATCCGCTGAGGCACTACGACCCAACACTTCCTTAAGGTGCCGCGGATGCAAGCCGAAGCCGGGTCGGATGGAACGGATGCATTCTTTCGAAAATAATTCTCCGGCTTTGATGTTTTTAACAGCAAACAACGATCTGCGAAATACCAGGCTCTTTGCTTCTTCAGGGCCCACTTCATCCGTCACTCGTCCTCTGGCTTTCTCTACTTGGCGGATCCCATCGACCATGGCCTTAAACTCTGCAGGCTCAAGCGAAAAAGCTGCATCCGGGCTGGGAGTGGAGCGCGTCAGGGTAAAATGTTTTTCGATTATACTTGCCCCCAAAGCAACCGCGGCAATCGGTGCCGTAATTCCTTCGGTATGATCTGAGAATCCAACCGGTACACCGAAAGTTTCAGCCAGGTGCGGAATGGTTAATAGGTTCAGCTCCTCCATGGGTGCCGGATAAGCACTGGTGCACTTTAGCAGCGCCAACTCGCTTGCCTTGGCATTTCGGGCAGTCTCAATGGCATCTTGAATTTCCCGGAAGCTCGCCATGCCAGTAGACATAAGGATAGGCTTGCCTGTTTTGGCAACCCGTTCAATGAGTGCCAAATCCACTACTTCAAAGGAAGCGATCTTGTAGGCCGGCATCTCCAACTGTTCCAGAAAATCAACCGCCGTCATATCAAAAGGGGTTGAGAATAACTCAATACCCAACTCCGTGGCAGTTGCTTTAAGTCTCTTGTGCCATTCCCATGGCAGATAAGCCTTCTGATAGAGCCTATGAAGGGTATTGCCATGCCATAAGGTGCCTTGAATTTTGAAGGGTACCTGATCCAAGGATAGAGTCATCGTATCCGGAGTGTAGGTCTGCAATTTAACGGCATCTGCCCCTGCCCGTTTTGCCTCTTTCAAGAGCTCTATGGCATGATCCATATCCTGGTTATGGTTCGCCGACATCTCAGCGATGATGTAAACGGGACAGCCCAAGCCAATTCGGCGATCATTTATCTGGATAATCGAGTCTTCGCTTTTCGCCTGCAGCTCTTTAACCCATACCCCATTGCGCGCAATGAACCCGGCGGCTTCAAACGTACGAATGGATGCGGTATTCTCTGTTTTGATTCGAGCGATGAAGGATTTTATTTTTGGTAGCTCCGAGGCGACCTTTTGAAGAGCCAGTCGGAGGGATAAAACCCCAATGCCACGCCTGCGCCACGGAGCATTGACACTCAAATCCACATCGGCGCAACCTTCTGCTTTCGTCTCGAATCGAACCTGACTTACCGGTGTACCATCGGCAGCATGGAGGACAAAGAGCAGACAGGCGGGATCGGAAAGCTTTTGGCGAAACCACCGCAAGTGCTCCTCCCAAGAAATGTGACTCGACCGAAAAGCCGACTGCCGTACCGCAGGCTCATTCACCCACTCCCAAAGCAAGCGGCAATCCTCATCGCGCACTCTTCGAATCGTCAATTTGGACTCGATACGCGTCATTCCTACTTCCTACTTCCTACTTCTAACTTCTCATCTCTCATACACTGACGTACCCACTCCTCGTACCATTTCGGGCCATAGCGTTCGCATAAAAGGTAAAACTCCGCTAGAGCCACCTCATCTGGGTAATCGACTTCAAGAGAATATCGCGCGTCTTCTTGAATCAAAAGATGAGTTCTGGGTCCAAGCCAGGCGTGAACACTGCGATCAGATTCATAAGCGTAAAGCGTAGCCAGACGCGGAACCATCACCGCTCCATCGATGCGATAAAGCGGCGCAAAATCCTGGGTGCGGTACCCGAAAGTCCCGGGCAGATAGGGTGCTGCTTGCTGTGTACGCTCATCCACGAAACGCTTGAACCACTCCGGCCTCTCACGGACAGCCTCTGCAGTACACACAGCCGTTGCTTGCGGCAACGTGCTCAGACGCTCAATGGCTTCATCGATCTGTCCTGGTTTTCTCACGGGAATGTTGCCCTGCATGACGCAGACGGCTTCCGGCCGGAAACCCTCATGAGACTCAAGCCACCGGCACACATGGCGAGCCGCATCGTCCATAGATGCCGTTGCAGAAGCAAGTTCCTCCGGACGCTGAATAAACTGAGCCCGTGTTCCTTCAACCAAACGCTCAATTGCCGGATCATCGGAGGAGACAACGACCTGCTCTAAGGACTTCGCTGCCAATGCCGCCTCCACGGTATAAAGGAAGAGCGGCTTGCCCAACGCAAGCGCATGCCGCTGGTTTCCTTTACGAGCCAAGATCAGGCCAAGGATCTTCATCGATCCATTCGGTTCTGTCGCTCATAATAGGAGAAAATCTTCTGCACAGAAGTTAGTACATCTTCCACATCTTCTTCCATCATCGCTTGAAAAAGCGGTAGCGTGAGTAATCGTTTGGAAACCGCTTCTGCTACAGGGTAATCTCCCATTTGATAACCAAAACGTTCTCGGTAATACGGATGAAGATGGATCGGAGGAAAGTGAACCGCAGAGCCAATTCCTTCAGCCCTTAAGGCTTTAAATAACTCATCCCGCTCAGCCCCCGCGCGGGCAGAATCTATTTGAATGGCATAAAGATGCCACGCAGATTGAAAACCCGCTTGTTCCTGTGGG
>JACPAW010000170.1 GCA_016180605.1 Candidatus Omnitrophota bacterium
AGAGAGCTACATCGGCGCCTCGAATAAGCCGATGTGCGCTGGCCAGCCAGCAAGGATGCGACCCAGATGCAAGATCCCGATCACTCCGAAGACAAATGGGACAAATGGGGACGGTTCTTGATTTCCTCGATCAGGAAGCGTTCCAAATGCGATAGCCCAGATCAGCTAGGCGGGACTATTTGGGCGGTCTCTGAGAAATGCCTGTCCCCTCGGTGACTGTCACCTTACTTTGCCTGGTCTTTGTGTTATCTTCTCCTGCGTTCCTGGCCCCATTTACTGAGACACCATAGGATTAGGACTACGGTCAACAACAAGCCGATGCACACTAGCCATGCCTCCAGACCAACTGGTGTCATTCCAAGTTTTCCTAGCCCCGTGTAGGATGCTGCAGCACTTTCTCCACCTTGAGGCATGCGTTACTCCTGTAAGCTTGCTAACTATTGCTACTCAGGCTACTTCGGCGCCACCCTATAAATCCCAATAAACTGGCACCAAAAAGGAGAACGACGGAGGGTTCAGGGATGACAAAGTTCTGGAACAAATCTGGCTCTTTGTACAGCCCAGTCCGCTCCTCCGCCGACAAGAGTCTTTTCCAAAATCTCACTTCATCAATACGCCCATCCATATGGTTATCCGGCATAACTCCTGCCCATCCCATGTAGAATGGATTCGCATTTTCAATAATTGTTGTATCCGCATTGCTATCAACCGCGCCATCATTGACCTGGATATTGATCGTGTTGGTTGTCACATCATGCCAGAAAACCACGAAGTTCCATGTGTCTATCGCTGGCACTCCAAAGCTGTTTGCAAGCACTGCCGCACTGCCATTTTCAATAGCAAACCTAAACTGATCGTTATCAGGGGTGTATTCCAATAGATACTCGTACAACTGTCCCTTACTGAGAATCGATTTAAAAACATCCTTTTTATCGAGATACACCCACACCGAACATGTGAAATCGATATCTCCTGTTGAGAGATCGGCGTTATCTGCGAGACTAAGGTATTCGTTATTTGCGGAAGTAAACTGCCCTGCGAAATTCATCTTTCCGATGGCTTGCGTAACGGTATTGTTATCCATGAGGTGGTTTGAACCTGCTGAGTCAAATCGAGTTCCTCCTGCCTCATCCATCGTCCAGTAGGCGATTAAATTATCGGTCAGCATCAAAGCGTACGCAGAATCTGCCCACGCCAAGACACTCAAGACCACGAGCACACGTGTCAAACTCTTGCAGTCCCGGGGATACATCCTTATCTCAACTTAGTTCGACAACAAAAAGGAAGCTATTTGCCAAATGCCTGTCCCTTCGGTGACTGTCACCTGACTGACTATCTAGAAAATGAGAATTGGTACTGCTTTGTCACTATCGAGCGCCCCTAACGTATTTTTCTGGACTTAGGCCGCGACCTTGTAGGATTTGCGAAAGATAAGTCCTCAGATTATTATAAGCGTGCGACGCCTCAACAAAACTAACTCTCGATATGACCCCTGGTTCTCCAATGAAGTGTTCCTTTTCTTTCTCGACAATTTGCAGTTTAGCACCCAGTGTTTTTGTACAACTTCCGAACGTAGCATGCAGGAGAACTGTTATGGGGGTTGGATTAAGGCGCCAGGACCTTAGGATTCTCACTGCAAAGGAAGATTGCATCGTACGATAAAGATTAACTGTCACATTATTTTCAAGATCGGTTCTCTGCGTCAGGTAAATCGAAACCAGTGCAACCAAACCAACCAGGAACGAAGCTTCAGACAGCCCAGGCAACCTTCCTTCTCTCACATGGCGCGCTGTCTCTGATGCATAGCCCCACACCTTGCTCACGGCTTGGTCAATTGGTTTTGGTACCAAGTCGGACAAATGGGGACGGTTCTTGATTTCCTCGATCAGGAAGCGTTCCAAATGTGCCAGTCTAAATCAGTCCCACCTGATGCGCTGCGCACCAATGCTGGTGGGACTTCGCTAGACGGCAACAGCCCCCATGGTCTAAGAGAATAGTATTGTGTCACCGGAACTCGTGTCGGAACTCCGGGTTAGCGCGGTGGGTTGTGGAGCTTCATGAGTTCTGCCCACTGGGCTGCACTTGATGCAGGAAGGAGAGTAGACGCTGGAAGTAGGGTTCGCCGCCAACGAGGTAGGTGTCATTGTGGTTTGCACCGCGGATTAAGTAGAAGCCCTTTGGGTCATTCGCAGCCTCATAGACCTGACGACCCAAAGCCAGCGGCACAATCGTGTCGCGGTCTCCATGAAGGACCAGGACCGGTACCCGCACATCTTTAAGCCGACTGCCTAAATCGTAGCGGGCTTGAAGCAGAAGGTGCAGCGGCAGCCAGCCGTAGTACGCTTTTACCATGGCCGGCACCGATGGAAAGGGAGTCTCGAGGATCAGGCCAGCGACACGTCGCTGAGATGCCAACTCTGCGGCAACTGCGGCTCCTAGCGAACGCCCGAACAGGACGATTCGCTCCGGCAAGACATGGCGTGTCTGAGTCAGAAAATCGTAGGCAGCCTGCGCATCCTTGTACAACCCTGCCTCGGAGGGATGCCCTTGGCTTTGGCCGTATCCTCTGTAGTCGAAGATGAACACCGAAACGCCACGCCGGTAGAGCTCATCGATATTCTGGAGCCGATCAATGATGTTCCCGGCATTTCCATGGCACCAGAGCAGGAAGAGCTGACTCTCCGGAGCCTTAACGATCCATCCGTGCAACCGTACCCCGTCTGAAGCTTCAAACCACACGTCCTCAATCGGCAGATTCTGCTGCTTGCCCCAATCCGCTGCTTGCCATTTCTCCGGGAAATAGACATAGCGATGATCCAAGGCGCAACCGGCTAGAAATGTTGATAACGACATGAGGATGCATTTTGTCCAGGTAGATGGCATTGCGATGGGGCACCCCTCCGGACCCTTACGACCAATCGACGTTCTCCAGCTTGACGCCGCGCCCCTCGCGCAGACTTTTCCGGGTAGCCTCGATGCGCTGGACAAAGCGGAGATCATGCTCTAGCCGTAGAAACTCTGAATTCCAAGTGTCCTCCGGAACAGGCTGTTTGTTCAACGCTCGGCGATATGCCTTACTGGACTTCCGCTTGGCAAATCGCTTGCTCAATCGCTTTGATCTTCCATCGACGTGATACCGTTCTTCGGAGAGATCGGTGTGATAACGTGCCGTAGTCTTGTCAATGGGACGCATGTCGGTCCTCTATGAATGTGCTACCCACCTGATGTGTCGATGCGACTGCACGCAGTCTCTCAAGTACAGGTTAATTAAATTCTGATACGGCACTTCCATGTCCTGTGCCATCGTTTTAAAATACTCCACTACATCAGCTCCCAGTCGGATCGTCACCGGCTTCTTGAGCAGCCTGGCGTAGGGATTGCGGCGGCCTTTCAGCTTGGAAAAGTCATATTCCCTTCTCATGTGCGCTCCCTCCGATACTGTTCCGCCTCGCGGTGCGTAGCCTTTCTCGCCGATATAATTCTGATTATCGACTGCACTTCTCTGACGCAATGACAGACGACCAAGAGCCGCAACCTGAAACTCATACCGAGCATGACAAAACGATCTTCCCTCTCTGAGTGATCTAGATCAAAGAACTCGATGGCGTATTCGTCATAAAACACGGTTTGCGCTTCTTCGAACGTGACACCGTGCCTCCTCTTGTTCAATGCGGCTTTAGTTCTGTCCCACTCGAAACGAATATCATCCATATGTACAATGTAAATATACCACTCCTGTTGGCTATCTTCAAGAACTTTTGGAAGAATGGGGATGGTCGCGGAATGTTAATTCAGGTGTTGCGCGAGGAATTCTGCTGCATGGACCTCGGCCCAAGGAATCGGAACTCCGGGCCAACCTCCAGAAAGAAACCCCAGATGACCACCAGATGCCGGAAACTCTCCTGTTAGGAAGGAATTCTTTGCCACCTCCTGCACAGGCAGCGCTGCAGCCGGAAGAAACGGATCGTCCATAGCGTTAATCAGTAAGGTTGGCCGGCGGATGCGAGGAAGAAATGGCGCTGCACTCGATTTGGCCCAGTACTCCTTTGCATCCTTGAACCCATGCACTGGGGCGGTTACGAGGTCGTCGAACTCAGCAAGTGTTCTTACCGACTGAAGCTTCTTAGGATCAACCAGATCCGGATAGCGCTTGAGTTTCTGGAAGGTCTTGCGCTTAAGGCTCTGTACGAGG
>JACPAW010000071.1 GCA_016180605.1 Candidatus Omnitrophota bacterium
TCGAGCTGCGCGATATGGAGAATTACTTCCATCTTGTCTTAAGCGAGCGCTTTTCTATATGGGATGTCCTTGTTGGCAACCCCCAATCTGAGGGGTACCTTGCTTGGCAGGAACATTCCACTGGACGCACTTTACAAAGGCTTCTTGGAGTCAAAAAAGAATTTGAGCCGATCTATCAATTCTTAGCCGATCCTGAAATCGTTGAATCGCCTCGCCCTGAAGGAAAAATGCCTGTCCCCAAGGTGACAGTCACCTTGGGGACAGGCATACGGGACTGGCCGGCAAGAGTGAGCCGGTTTCTGCGACACCGACTGCCGCAAATCTTAATTGCCGCCGTTGTGGGGGTCTTCATTCCCTCTGCCGCGGAGGCCTCATGGCGGACCGCTTCGATGGCACTCGAAACGATTGGGTGGTTGAGTGGGTGGGGAGTTTGGGTGGGGGCAGTAGCCCTTTGTCATATTAGCTTTGGTGGGTTGGTGGGTCATCCAAGCGGGCGTTTTATCTTTGAAGCCAGAAAAGCAGCTTCAGCTTTGGATTTACAGCGGAATAGCTGGAATGTGGTTAGGGCTAGGACTTGCGTGGTCAGGGCTTGGTGTTATCTCTTCGGATTGGGCTGTCCTGGTTGGAGCCCCATTGGGTGCGGCAGCCACGATCGGTTTCTTCGCCAGCCTCATCGCACTCTATGAGTTTTTCATACGTCATCGTGTACGTATCTTGCTTATAGGACTCATCCTCAGTGCTGTATTCATTGCAGCGTGGCTTGCTGCGGGTACCAGTGACATTAGAACGACAGTCTCCCAGATTCAAACGCCCACCATCCCTAGCTGGTTGTGGCCGGGGGTTCTATTTTGGATGGGTGGACTTTGCGGTGGTCCGATTGTCTTACTTCTTACCATCCTAGCTATCCGCAAGCTTCCTTTGCGAGCGTGGGCGAAGACCTTACTCGAGCATCTTAGGCCATTAGCAAAAGGCGTACTCCAGCACCGTCAATGGTGGCTGGCACCCGTCATCGCTATTCTTTTAGCAGCAGCAGCCACGATAGTAGAAGCTGCCATAGATCCGCTAAGTGGCAGCGAATCGATTTCCATCAACTTTGGAGGTATCGTTGGGTTTGTCTTGGCTGCAACCGCCGCCGTGCTAATGGCCGTTGGGAATCCCAAGCGTGCCAATGATGAGGAATCCGATTCCTATCCCCGCTCATTTTTGCCGCAAGCATTAGCTGATTGGTGGACAACGGCTCATCACAAGCCTTCCTATCCAAGTCTGGCTTCTTTAGCCAAAGACTTCAATCACACGATAGGTCGACGTGTAGGTGATCCCACCATTGAGAAACATCTTCCCAAGGCCAATGCGATTCTTACCGCCATGGGAAAGTCGGTAATCCGCGTCCAAAAACACCATGAGGGTCCAAAGCGCCAACCTAAAGTGCATGTTGAAATCATCGATGTTTCCCAGGGGTCATCTCAAAAAATTGTGTACCAAGCTTCCTATAAAGTGGGTGATACCCATGCACTGTGGCGGCGGCTTAAGAAACGATTAAGGAGTGATTCAATTAAGAGCGTTGAGCTTCAATACCGGGATGGAACCAGTTATCCGGTGACCCCGATTACTCAGTGGTTTGGTCCTGGAAAATCAGGGGTGATTTTTCATGACGAAGACGTCATTGTGATTACTGTTGAGCAGCGGCATGCTGCAGAAATAAACTCTGGTGGCGGGATATGGCCATGGCTTCAAAAACCGGTTTACGACCCGATCGAAGCTTGGGTGGGTGAGCGTTACGGTTCATGGTGGGGATGGCTTGCCGGGAAGGTGATCGCACCGACCTTGATTGAGTCAGGGCTTGTGGTAGCAATCTTGCTTCTTTCTTACCACACTTTGGGAGCTTTCTTGATCACCTGGGGCCAAATGTGGCTCATGGAATGGCCGATTGTCCTTGGCCCGCCCGTGGCAGAACCCCTCTATTTGCTTTTACCCCAGCCTGTCGTTTCCTCTGTCCTTTGGGTTCTTTCCAAGCTTTTCTTCTGGCATCGTCCGCACGGACGCACAGCTCTATCATCTCATCTAACCCAGATCACTGAGTCTACAGGACTGACGTGGGTCATGATGATGGTTGTTGGAGCCCTGTTGTTTCCGACCACGGCTGTTGTTTCCCATTCCGTTCATTTATGGATTGTGGCGGAATTTCTAGTCCACTCTATTTCTAATTTTTTTGAAACGCAGCCGCGTGGTTCATTTCAGGAATCCCAGACTGAGTACCAAGAAACGCCTATCCCCCAGGTGACCGTCACTTCTGATGAACGACCAGAAACCATTTGGGTGCCATCTTCGATTCCAGAAGAGGGGATTACGGCCGACCTTAAAAAGTATAAGGACACTATCGGGGCAAATCTGCTTCTTGCTGAAAGATCTCTTGCAGAGGGCAAGCGTGAGGATGCGCAAGAGTACGTGTCGTTGGCGGAAGGATTGCTTGAGAGGTTTCAACGCGGTGGAATCAGAGAACAAGATTCAGTTGCGTTTCATGCTCTGGCACAGGAGATTGAAATAGTCAAGGTACGAATTCGCACCTGGCGGTTCCATGATGGCATCGAAGAGGGTGCTTTTATTCGACAGCGGATTCTTCCAGAGTTACGGAAATGGTCGGTCAAAAGGGGTCTAGGACATCTTGCTTTTACTTTTGCAGAGCCAACCTTTCAAACGGCAGCTTCTGTAGCCGAATTATTGCTGTCGAGTGAGCAGCGAGCTTTCGAGGCTGAAAAATTATCCCAGGCCGAAAGGGCCCTTTATCGTCGGCACCGCCAGCATCAAGCTTCCTTCGCACTAAAAGGAATTCGAGAGTTACTGCAGCGGAACCCCTGGAGCATCCTTGTCTATAATCAGACGGGTCAACTGATGGGGGTGGTGTTTATTGCGCTAACCCCGTTTCGTTTGGCATCTGAGTTACCGCGCAGGGCTTCTGGAATCACGCGCGTTGGCATGCACAATCTGGGGCTGCCCAAACAGTCTTTGGTGGATTTCTGGTTTACCGGTGCCACTAATGGACATGCCGAGGCGGCCATCTTAGCATCGTTTGCGCTAGTCCGGGCTTTGCGCAGATTAAACAATCCGTTTTGGGCTATTGAGAAAGTATTCGCCAATAGCAACGCTCGGAAATTTGCCAAGCTTCGCGATAGATACCCCAAGCTGTCTATTAGAAAATACTTAGAACGGGTACGCAAGGGTCGCATCCACGACCCAATCGGTTTCCATTTTAAGCACGGCGTAAAGCCAAAGGTCCGCATTAATCCCCACAGTTTTCCTCCGATTACGGCAGGGTTCGAGGAAGAAGAAATTCTCCCCAATGCCATCGGTGGCGGCCCTGCCGTAATCGTGGAATATCCCTCGAAAGTCTGGAATGCATCGGATGATTCTCCTGAATCCTCCAAAGATGATGACTCATCTATCTCAATTGGAATTTCACCGAGCCAACCTCCAACAAATGATGGACCTGGCGGTGGGGTTCTGAAGTGGCTTACCAGCGTTCTTCATCTTTGGTTGCGCGTAGGAGTGGGATTGGTTCTGGGTCTATGGCTCATCGGTCTTGGCCTTGTCAAAGGTTTAGGAATGGCGGTTCCTTTAGGCAGGCGGTTGCCCAGTCCGTTCAGACGACCGGGTGGTCCTATCCAAAGAGTGGCTAACGGATTAATGAGCGGTTGGTTTCCGATGACAGGCCACAAACATTCCTCCGAGACTTCGTTGCGATTTGTCGGGCGCTTAGCGGATAAGCGTTGGTTTGCAGTCATCGACGCGTGGAGCAGTAAGTGGCTGCCGTGGCGGCAGTCGCGCGCTCCACCGAAGTAAACAAGGAGGGATTGTGAAATGTCTACTGCCATCTCAACGGCGCAGAAAACTCCTGCGGCGTTTGATCAACGGCGTCATAAGCGGGTTGCCTTGACGGCACCCATGCGCATTTTGCCGTCTACCGCTATGGCTGGAAAGATACCGAAAGGCTTCAACGCCCAATCGCAGAATCTTAGCGGAGGCGGTCTGTATCTGACCACGGAAGAGGTGGAGTTCATTCGGATTGGAGCCGTGCTGCGGGTTTCTTTGGCAGTTCCCTGGAAATTGCGCGGAAACATTCCGTTTTCACGCATCAGCGGGTCTTGCCGTGTCGTGAGAATCGACGACAAATCGAAGGAGGAAAAGGACCTGGTGGGTGTTGCCATTGCTTTCTGCGGCAATGACCTGACGATGCTAGGTACCATGACGGGTCCGGCGGCATAACATAAGAAAAGGAGTTCTTGAACAAGTGGCAAAAGTTTTCGCTTGAGTGAATTACGAACTTCTACTACACTATCTCCAAGATGCCTCAAGTGGGGATAGTCAATAGCACCTTGGCACCGCCGGAGCGTCGGCGAGGACGAAGGGTGGCCTTAGAGGTGCCCTTGCTGATGCGGCGCGGAAGTGGAAATGCTCCACTGATCGAGCTTGCCACTAAGAATATCAGCCTTGCGGGCGTTTACGTCGAAGCTGAGGAAGGGCAGGTCCCGGCGGTCAACGAAATCGTAGTCACCACGATTTCCATCCCTGAAGAAGAACGCCGCGCTTTTCCATTCGCTAGACTCGTAGGCAGAAGCCGTGTGGTCCGCGTCAAACCGCTTCCATCCTCCCAAAACACATCCAGTAAAAAACGCTACGGCATTGCCCTTGAATTCGGAAGCGACATGACCGCCCTTTCCGGCATTCCTCCGCGAGGCTAACTCCTTTCTACGAGATCCATTCTGAAGAGAATCATTCTCGGCGCAGACGTCGGGGGAACAAAGATTAAAGTGGGTGCGATAGAGCGCACTCCGAATGGTTTAGCTCACATCCTTTTGTCCCAGCAAGAAACCACTCCTCGCTTGAGTCCTCCTGAATTTTATGACGCACTCGCACTGCTCCTGCGTGGAATCCAGCAGCGGGTCGTTTCCCAGGGTTTATCGCTGGAAAAAATCGCAGCCATCGCTCATCCTGGACGTTTCCTGGCGGATGGCACTTTAGCCTCCGGAACTACCCCAAATTTGGGCCAGGCATTCGGTGAATTCGATGGGTTGTCTCCCGCGGATGAATTAAAGCAGCGTCTTGGATGTCGCGTATTTGTCGAAAACGACGCGGTTTCCCAGATGCGCTTTGGGCTCGATGTCCTGTTGCGCGATCCAGCCGTGCGTCCTTCCTTATTAGGTCAGACGATCGTCTATTTGGGAATTGGCACCGGACTAGGAGCAGGGGTATCGCAGGTTCAAGCAAACGGCAAGATCACGGTGGTTACGGATGGGCATCTTTTTGACATGTGTGTTCCTGGCTATGGGCAGGGCGATAAGATTGCAGAAGAGCTGCTGACAGGTCCGGCCATCGCCGGGCGCATCAAAGAAGCCAATTTGTCCTTAAGCGCTCCCATTAATCCGCCAACGCCGGAGCGCATCAGCGCGCTGATAACGGATGCTGCAGCACTGCCACAGCACCAGCAGGTCGCTCGTCAAATTGCCGAAATGGAAGGGGACATCTTGGCAGCGATCATCGAAGCCATTCATGCAGGGGAAATCAAAAAAGTGCGGCTGGAACCGCAGCCAGGTGGTCCGTTTCTTCGGCACTTGGATGAACCGGACCGTGCTTGGAGCTTTACGGACCGCTTAATCGTTAAAGGAGCTTCTCGGTTTATCCTGGGAGGATCCGTTGGCTCCAATTCGATATTGGGAGCGGCGATTCAAAAACAAGCCCTGCTGGGGTTGCGCCAACGAGGTTTGGAAAAGATTAAGATTTTCCAGATTCCCGCAAACTCAGCCGATGCGGGTCTTCTGGGAGTGGTCCATGCCGCGTCGGAAGAAATATTGTAGTTGAGCCTTGCCTTTGGCTTGGTAGGTCGTTCGTTCATAAGGAAGGCTGGCAGGCAGGAACGCGGGTTGCGTAGGAGAGATCTGAAACGAAAACGGGGATTGGTTTGCTGCTTCCAAAGTGACTTCCACGGTTCCTTCTGTGGCGTGCAGCTCAAGAAAACTTTCATGCCCTAAGGGGATCTGGCTTTCTCCGGATCCGGAAAAACGCAATTCATAGACGGAGAAATAGGGCCACGCAGGTTCATCTACCAGCCGGAACCACTGTGCGTTACCGGAGGTTTTCTCTCCAGGCATCTTTACGGGCTTGGCCCTGCGTGTATAGTAGGCTCGGGGGTGTGCTGTAATGTCCAGCAGATGCACAAACTGCTCCAAGTAGTCTTTCGATATGGCCTTCCGGAACGCCAGCGATTTTTGTTCCTCATTCCAGGTAAAAGGAGTGAAAAAATCCGCTCCGCTTTCCGTCCGATCGAAAGTCCGTTGGGGCTCCACTAGAATCCAGCTGGTTGTGCCATCCGGAAGGAGAATCTGCTTGTAAATCCACAGCTCATCTTTGGGGTGGAAATTGCCTTGGGCCCGCGGATGCAGCTGGAGTGAAAGACCGGCAATGGCATGGAAGGTTGGGCTCTCGATGAGAATCGCCTCCCCATCGGAAAAATCGATGCGGTGCATCAGGTGAATCAGTTCTTGGCGCAGTCGCTGCAATGCTTGCAGGGCTTGACGGGCGTCCGTCTGTTGGTTATCGGCAACGAAACGATTTATAAACACCGTCGACACAGTTCCATTCCAATCCTGCTTGGCTTCCTCGATCGCCCACTGTTTATACGTTCTCTTAAAGGACTCAAAGACTTCTCGGGTGCGCAGCTGCGGCTCAATCAACTGCTTAAGCTGTTCCAGTGTTGTCCGGTCGCTCCATAAAAGCCTGGTCAGATATTGCCGGAATGCATCGTTTGATTTTCCACATTTTTCAACGGCATCGGGATTGAATCCGACATAGGCAAATGGCGGAAAATCGGACGGGTCCAAAAATTTAACGAAGAAATATTTTTGGTGGTCGTGCTCTGGGTCCATACCCATCGGCCCTAGTACTTCTGGAAAGTTTCTGATCAGCTCTTCCATGGTAGCGGAGCCCGCTTGGGATTTCTCGAGGATCCGGGCAGGTTTGCTGGAACCGGAGAAAAACGGCCAAGCTTCAGAGATGGCTTGTGGGGCGTGGAAAAGGCGCTGCAGGGCAGATCCTGCCCACTCATAATGCGTAAAATTGCCTTCGGTATGAAGCGGTTGATCCTTAAGAGACATAACAACATTATACCAAAGGGCAGTTCTTGACAGGGCCTCTTGGTATCGGGCATAGTTAAACTGCGAAAAGGCAAACTTCCGCCACAAAAATTGGCGGACACGCCAGGTCATGTGGCGTGCACGGTAACGTGAGGGCGCAAAGCCGAGAAACCTACAGGTTAAGCAGGTTGGTCGGGCTGCCGAAGAGTTTCGGCGGCTTATTTTTTTGCCATTTTCTAGAAAAAGCTTGACAGCGTCGCTGGAATGTATACAATAAATGTTATCTTGTTCTTTTAAAAACATTCTATGCTTATGTCGATAAAGGCAAACCTCGCGCGAGCGAGGGACCTCTGGGTGGTAACCCCAGAGCCCTCCTAGGGAGGGGCAAAGTTGCCGGCTCTGCGATAGCGATCGCAGAGGGCCGAACTGCCGAAAAAGCAGTTCGGCCCTTTTTGTTGCAAGGGGAATTATGAAAGAAGCGAGTAGGGGAATGAGAGGTGAGGTAAAGGAAAAGGTGCGATGCCGGCGGACGGCAACCACAAACAAGAGTTAAAGGAGGGAGGCGCTATGAGTACTAGTAAGATGGCTATTGGAATGGCATTGGCAACAGCAGTAGGGTTGACAGCAACGCCGGCGGTATGGGCAGCGACTTCAACCACAACAGCAAACGTGACAGCGACGGTTACTACTCGGGCAACGGCAACACTCAAGCGAGACACCAACTCAGCTACACGTGGAACTGCGACGAGCATTGTGTTCGATCGATTTGACGATCAGGACCCTGGCGTTACCAGTCCTAACGGGGGCTTTATGTACGCGCCGTACCGCAGCGAAACGAACAAGAACTGGCACATCATCGACATCCTGGCTAATGGGACATCGATGACATTGACGGCTAGCGTTACTGGCACGGCAGGAACAACTCCACTGTCATCCATCCTGCGGGCCTGGTGTGGTGGATTTTTCACTCCTGGGGCTACAACACCGCTACCTGGGACCGCGACTGTTGATGATGGTAACGTTGCGACTGATGACTGGCAGCAGTTATCCACGTTTTCGAGAACTCTCAACCAGCCATTTACCGGGACAGTTCCTATGAACTACCGGCTTTCGATTAGTGGTGTGTCGGGATCAGCGACTCCTTACACTGGAAACGTAACGTACACCTTGGTCTCGAACTAATCACTTCTTAAGCATAGTTGAACAAACATCCCAACGCTGCCGCATCTGTAATCAAGCGGTGGAGTTGGGATGGTTGTCTGGGGGAGCTAGACATTTCCTTCTTCCAATCGTAGAATTGTATACTAATGATCCCCACACCTGCAGGCGGCAGTGCCGCCACCAAGATGAACCGAATCTTCGGCACTGCCAGGATTGACCGGCAGTCGATTTTATCCATGGTTGTCAATCCACGGCCCCACCAAAGGTGGGGCCTCCCGCAGGTGTGGGGATGAAGACTCTCGTGTATGCCATTGGGGCTGGGGTGGTTATGCTCTGCGGTGCCCCAACTGTCATTGCCCTTGAAGAACGCGTCCAAGACCTTTCCGCTTCCGTGGAAATTGCGGAAGTTTTCAGCCTGTCTCTCGGTAATCCAAACCTCGTTTTCCCTTTGATTACTCCTGGGACGACTGCCGTGTTGGGGGAAGGAGGGTCTTTTGATGAGATTCAATGCCGTTCCAACACGGGCCGGCCCTGGTACCTGACAGCTCATGTGGTCTCGCTAAAACACCTGGATCGTACCTACTCGCTACCCCCCTCTTATCTAAAATGGAAAATGGTTGGCACCACAGGCCAGAACAAGCCTGCGACCGGACAAATGGATTTTGCCTCGTTTTCGGATCAACCGGTACTCCTGTATGCAGGAGTTGGCGAGGACGCGCGGGGTAAAGAAGTAACCCTGCGTATCCAATACGGTTTGTCCATTCCTCAGGAAGCTCCCGCAGGCAACTACGGGGGACAGATCCTTTTTACGATGACGGAAGCCCTTTAATGCGAATGCGGCGTTTGTGGCTGATTTGCTGGGTCGGAGTGGCTACTTTTTCCGCGCCCAGCGTTTGGGCCGGGTTTGAGATATCCACCGACAACCGCTCTCTCTTTTTCGGACTGATGCACTTAGGAGAGGAGAAAACACTCTCTCAATTTGGCAACTATCACAATCAAGTCACTTGCACCTCAACCAATGGAAGGTCCTGGAATCTGAAGATCAGCGTGTTGCATCCTTTAACGTCTGGTCGGGACAATATCCCCTTAGAGGCGTTTCAGTGGCAGATGGTCTCAACCAATGGTAAAGGCACGATCCCCAAGCTCTATCAATTCAGCCCCTTTAGCCTCGTCCCCACCTTGGTTTACATCAGCCACACCGATGAAACTGCCGGCTCCTCGATTCAATTCAATTTCAAGTACGAGCTGAAGATTCCAGAAAGCCAAGCAGCCGGCGCCTATCAAACCACCATCCGGTTTACCCTGACGGAGATTTTATGACAAAACGCATCTTCCAAGGCGTTGCCGTTCTGTCGTTTCTTCTTGGATGTATATCTGTAGCCGAGGCATTCACTTTTAGCGTACAACCCGTTCGTCTGGAGCTAACCGCGCCAGTGGGTAAGCGCCGCGGCCAATCCATCACCGTGGACAATTCACGGGCAAACAAACCCGTGCATCTTAAAATATACGTTCAGGATGTTGTCTATCTTCCGGATGGCACCCATGATTTTCCGCCACCGGGTAGTACTACCTGGTCGTGTGCTTCGTTTCTGCAAGTCAACCCAACGGAACTGGATATTCCAGCGGGAAAGGTGGCGTCCGTTCGGATCAGCGCCTTGCCTCCCGAAGGAACAACGGGTGGTCATTATGCGATTGTATTTTTCGAATCGAGTCCTTCTTATGCTGAGGGAAGTGGAGTCGGGGTGAATTTTCGGATTGGAGCCCTGGTGGAGATTATTGTTCCAGGTACCGAAGTACGCCAGGCGAAATTGGCGAACATCTCCGTTGAGTCGCCGCAGAACATCACGGTTGAAATTTTCAATGAAGGCAATGTATTGCTGCGTCCCAAGGGTAAATTGAAAATATCTCAGACTAATGGAAAACGAGTGGCACAGGTTGAGTTCAACCAGGATCGCCTCGGTGTTTTGCCGAACACCCTTCGTAAATATGCGGTTACTTTGGAGAAACCGCTCGGGCCTGGTTCTTATCAACTCAGAGCAGAGATCGATCAGGGGACGAAATATTTGCTCGTTGGCGAGCTGCCCTTCACCATCCCCTAGCCGGACTAAGAATGGTCAAGGTGAGGTGGGATCGTTGGAATAAGGCACCTCGAGTGCAAGGTATCTTTTTGCCGGGGCCAATAGCGTTTATTGGCTCCGGTTTTCTATTGCTCCTCAGCGCTGCTGCGTTTGCCCAAAGCGGGCCTGCAAACACCGTTGGCAATGGCCACCAAGAACGTGAAGCGGCGATGATTGAAAGTTTGTGGATTGCAGAACGCAAGCTGGCAGAATTCCAGGCGGTTTCCCGACACCTAGGCAGCAATGTGAGAATCTTTATCAATGGGGTTCAGGCATCGTTCACCGGCCCTGTGGTCGTATTAGAAACCACGACGGTCGCCTTGCCGTTGCGAGAAGTCGCTCCGAAACTCTCTTTAGGTCTTGTGGAACTTGGAGAAGGACAAGTCCAGTTGATTTCTCCAAAAGGATGGAGCGGACCTTTCCGTATTGCTGCAATCGAGAACCACCCGGTGGTTACGCTAGAGCAACTGGCATTTTATGGCGGCATCGGTGCTTCCTTTGATCTGGCTCATCAAAGGGTAGACCTTCGAACTCCAGCAGCAGGGAAGCTTCAGACCTCCGTTATTGAAAAACCGCCCGAGGAGCCACCCCCGCCAACGGACAAGGCCGACGCTGTCAGTAGGGCGGTTGCCACTGCCGGGGATCTTTCTTATGTGCCCGAGGCAGCGCGTCCTACTGTGGATTTGCGCTGGCGCGAGGGTTACAGTTACCAGCATCAGCACCGCGGGCCGCTATTTCGAAGCCTCTCGTCATCCCTTACGGGTAGGGTGCTTGACTACTCGGTGCAGTATGAATTATCGCAAAAGGATATCAACGGTGTTTTCGATTACGAGTACGCCTACCTTAATCTGAATAAACCGGGGCTATTCATTGGTCTACTGGATCAATCGGTCGACTTGGCTCCCTTTCGCGTGCAATCCGATGGCTTCGAAGGGGTGAAAGTGGCGAAAGCGTGGAATGATCGGCATCAGTCTACTTTTGCGTGGGGTCAGAATGTGGACAACACGATTTCGATATCCGGAGGTTCGGTCAAATATATAGGCCGATTGCTTCATTGGCGTGAGGAAATGTCTCCTGTACCCTGGTCGCATTTGAGAGGGGGTCTGCTTTATCTGGAAAATGAAACGGATTTACCAGAGCAGGTTGGGCTGACGAATTTTCCAAGAACCAATATGGTTTCGTTTGGGGGAGCCACTTTGGATTTGCCGAATAATCTTTCTATCATGGCGGATGTGGCGCGTGCGGATTACCGACCCGATAACTCGCCCAAGGAAACTATCCATGATTGGGATTGGCGGCTAGGATCCGAATGGGACAAGGAAAAATTCGACCTTGGTTTTACGTATGAATTCGTCGGAGATAAATATGCTTCTGTGGGAAATCCTGAGGCCTATCAAGATTTTTCAGGATTGGATCTCCATGGGGGATATCGCATCACGGATCGATGGGGCCTCTTTGGGAATGTCTTTCGCTATCGGAACAATGTAGAAGATGACCCAACTGCGGTGACGTCGCAGAACCTGGCCCTCTCACTCTCTTCGGGATATCAACTGACCCTAGATCAGTCCGTAAACTTGAGTTACAGTCATTTTATGAACGATCCGAGTGGGCCCGATCCGGGATCGAGTAGTCGCACGCATTCATACCGGATCGACTACTTTCTTCCGTTTCTCTTTAAAACTCGCCTCTTGTTGAACTATAACCTATTCCAGACTTTTGCGCGGACGGCTGGGGACTCGCTCTTCCATATGTGGGGGACCTCGCTGTTTAAATCCTACGGAACCGGATCGAATTGGTATCTCAGTCAGCTGCTAACACAGAAATACGCGGATAGTGATGTGGACTCCATCGACTACACGACGTCCCTCAATCTGGATCATCACCTCTTTTCTTCATTAAGTTTGCCCTTCAACTTCTCTTACACGAGAGGTTCATCCGACAGTGCAGAATCGACCGATGCGTTGTCGGGGTCTGCCGGACTTCGATGGCGATTGCTCTCTGATACCACGGCAAATGTCACGTATACCGTAAGTTCTTATAACTTAAGGACCCAGCGGTGGAGTTGGCCGCAAGATTGGTCCTTATTGTTTTACGTGACGACGGGTGTTCAGTTGGCAACACCGCCTGCGTTTGGGCGCCTGGAGGGGAGGGTCTTTCAGGATGAGAATAGGAACGAGGTATTAGATCGAGGGGAATTGGGAACAGGCGATGTTTTGGTTCGAGTCGGCGACCAAGAGGTGTTGACAGATGACCAGGGACGCTTTAAGTTTCCACGTGCCATTCCCGGTGTGCAGCGAGTCACCTTGGACGTTGCTAATCTAGACCCTACATGGGTCCCGCAAGAATCTGAGCAAATGGTCGATATTAAGCGGTATCGCCCAACGATGATTTCCTTTCCTTTAACCAAGGCGACGTCTATCCGGGGAGCTGTCTTCATCGATGATAACGAGGATGGCATCTTCCAGGAACATGAAGAGCCGCTGGAAGGAATTGCCATTGTGATGAAGCCTGACGAACAATTCCGGCGGACGGATGCCAACGGAGAATTTTTCTTCGACCATCTGAGGCCAGGCCGCTATCGCATTGAAATCTATACGGCGGATCTTCCAACCGGTTACGAAAGCTTTTCTACTAGCGTAGTAGAGGTCGAGGCTGTAGGGGAAGAAGGTGTGCGCGACGTCAACTTTGCCGTTCGGCTTATTCCAGGCCCCGTAACAGAATTTTAATGTCACTGGGATACTTTGGTGTAAAGGATGGTCGTCAGATTGCCGTTCTGCAGAACCGACACATCGACTTCGGGATCTTTTCCGATCTCCTTCAGTCGTTGTGCAGGATTAAGGCTGTTCTCGGCAGGACGCGGGGGAATGATGATCACCACCTGTGCCTGCACGCTATCCGAGGCGGCTTGTGCAACGGGTGTGAGCATCCCCAATAGTCCGGCAAATGCCAACCACGGTATCGGGTTGCGCATTGCATTGACCTCCCTGTGGCGGTCCAGCCCCCCGCATGATTCGCTTCGCGAATCAAACTGCGGGGCTGTGACTTTGCCCCTCCTACGATGGAGGGCTCTGCATCCGTGTCTGCAGAGGTCCTTACCTTACGGTAAGTTTGCTTTTCTCAACGGAGTTCAAGAACCCGAAAGAGCGACTACGAAAAAGTATACCATACAAAAACTAAAGATAAGGAGTAGAGAGTCCTGGACTTTTAACATAGGAGAGGAAGTTCGCGAAGACAATAATGAATGGTGTGCTGACGTAGCCCTAAACTAACGAGGTGAAGGAATGGCGAATGAAACGGTGTTTCGGCGCTATCACGGCAACCCGATTATTACCGCAAAGGCGGTTCCTCGGGCCAATAGCATTCATAATAGCGCTGTAGTTGAATTTGGTACCGGTTATGCCGGGGTATTTCGAGTCGATGAACAGGACATGAATTTCACGCTGCACGTGGGGCGCAGTCGTGACGGGCTGCATTGGGAAATCGATCCGCAGCGAATCAAGATGACCAGCTCAGACCCTGAAATTACAGTCACCCCGCATAGCTACGATCCAAGAATCACAAAACTGGGGGATACTTATTACGTCACCTGGTGCAACGCAGGAGCGCAAGGTCCTTGCATCGGGTTAGCGGCGACAAAGGATTTTAAAAAGTTCCGGCAGATGGAAAATCCCCTTCCTACCGCAAACCGGAACTGCGTCATCTTTCCAAGGAAGATCAACGGAAAATATGCCATGCTCCACCGGCCTAGCGATAGAGGGCACACCCCATTCGGGGATGTTTTCTTTTCCAGCGGGCCGGATTTAATCCATTGGGGCTGCCACCGCTTCGTGTTCGGTCCGGTAGGAGGATGGCAAGGAACCAAGGTAGGGCCTGGTCCGGTGCCCATCGAGACGCCTGAAGGTTGGCTGCTGATCTACCATGGAGTTTGGACAAGCTGCAACGGCTACCTCTATTATGCAGGTGGAGCTTTGCTGGATCTTGAGAAGCCATGGAAGGTGCGCTATCGCACCAAAGACTACCTCTTAGGGCCAAGTGAACCCTACGAGCGGATAGGGGATGTGCCTAATGTGATATTTCCCAGCTCTGCTGTTCTCCTAGGTAAGACCCTTCGGCTTTATTATGGTTGCGCGGACACGTGCATTTCCGTGGCGGAAGCCAACTTAGATGAACTAGTTAAGTTCATTAAGACTCATAGTTTTTAACCTCTTTTGACTTTATAAAATTGTTTGACAAGGTTGACACCGTCTCATACACTAAAAACGCAATGCCGGTACGGATTGCACTCATTGGGTGCGGCAAAGTGACGGAACGCATTGCTTTGCCACAACTAGCAACCTGCCAAGATGCTCAGGTGGCTTCGCTCGTTGACATAGATCGATCGGCAGCCATAGAAATGGCCGATAAGCTTAAGATCGATCGCCGTAGAGTTTGGACGGATTGGAAACAAATGCTACGGGATGCTGAAGTCGATGCGGTGGCCGTAAACCTTCCCAATGCGCTTCACGCGGAAGTTGCGGTTGCCGCTCTTGAGGCTCGCAAACATGTGCTGGTGGAAAAGCCCATCGCCACCACTTTGGCCGATGCCGATGCGATGATCCGGGCTTCGCGAATCTATAAAAAGGTGCTGATGGTGGATCAAACCCAGCGATTCCATCCGGTTCATGAGCTGGCTCATGAACTTCTTGGACAAGGTAAGCTTGGAAAGGTGGGGGATTTAAGCGGTCGCCTTGGGCATGCCGGTCCTGAATATTGGTCTGGCAAGCGCAAAAGTTGGCTGGTGGATCCGGTACAGTCCGGGGGAGGCGCGCTCATGGACGTTGGCATCCACATCCTGGATCTTTTGAGATGGTTGTCTGGGAAAGAAGTGCGCCGGGTGTGTTGCCAAACCAAAACCCTTGAAAAACAGGTTCCCGTTGAGGACAACGCAAAGGTCTTGTTGGAATTTACAGATGGTGCCATTGGGTCTTTCGAGGCCAGTTGGACTGCGCGTCCTTATGAAGTGACGACGCGTTTCTACGGAAGGGAAGGTACCCTTTGCACCACACTGGATGCACCGCGTCCCTTGGTTATCCGATACGCCAAGCAGGATGAAGACCCGAATCATTTAAAGGGCGAAGAGGACCCTTCGATTCCATCCGCCAGCCGGAGGGGAGGGGCTTACTCCTGTTTTATCCAGTGCGTGCAAGAAGGGAAAGCCGCTGCCGTATCGGGGGAAGATGCCCGGGCGAGTTTAGAGGTGATCTTGGCGGCATATGCTTCGGTTAAGTCGGGAGGGTGGATTGAGCTACCGCAGTAAGGGCCAAGATGATTTCAGTAGGGTGTTGCAGCTGGTCGTATCATCGGTCTCTTGAAGCCAAGCGCATTCATTTTGAGGATTGGCTTCGCCTCTGTTCGAATGAACTGCGCGTCAACGGGGTAGACATTATTGCCGAGCATATGCCTACGCAAACGAAATCTTACTGGCTGGATACGAAGAAGCGATGCACGGATTACCAGCTTACGGTCGTTTGCCTCTCACCCAGCAATAATTTTGGCAAGCCCACCGCGCTGCAGCGGCAAAGGGAAGTCAGTCGCGTGAAACGCTGGATCGATGCGGCATCTATCTTGGGAGCCCCGCGCCTGCGCATTTTCGCAGGCTGGCCCCCGCCAGGAAAAGCGAAGCTTCTCTGGCCTGCGATGAGGCGCTGCATATCGCAAGTCGCTGCCACCGCTGCCCAGGCAGGAGTAACCCTGGTCGTTGAGCCGCATAACCATGGCGGTTTTCTCTCCACATCCGAAACTACCTTATCCCTCATCCGTGAGCTTGATTCTCCATGGGTTCGCATCAACCTGGATACCGGAAATTACCTCGATCGGGATCTCTATTCAGGGCTTAATGCTTCTTTACCGTACACCTCTCATGTGGTTGCCAAGATTCATCGCTTAGGTCCGGATGGCGAGGAGGAGGGCATCGACTACGGAAGAGTTTTTGCTTTATTGTCACGCCATCGCTATCATGGATTCGTAACGGTGGAATACGAGGGCCAAGAAGATGAATTTCGGCAGGTTGCCCAGGCTATCGCGATGATCCGTCGCCACGCGGCTGCTAGCAAGCACTGGCCATGAAGCGACGCGCGGAATCCACGGCCATCGTTTACGTTTTTGTCGCACCCGCCGTTATCCTTTTTACCATTTTCACCTTCCTGCCGCTATTTGCTTCCCTTTATTTGAGTTTCACCGAGTACAACGTCATTCATCCTCCTCAGTGGGTTGGCCTAAAAAACTTTACAGAACTTCTGTTCCATGACCCCCGCTTCTGGAAAGCCCTTCGCAATACCCTCTGCTATGTCGTCGGAGTAGTTCCCATCGGAATTGCCACCGCTTTGCTTTTAGCAGCGGCACTGGAAGAACTCGCAAGAGGCAAGCAGCTTTTTAAAGTGCTTTACTTCATCCCCACCGTCACTTCGGTAGTTGCCATTGCTGCCGTGTGGAAGTGGCTTTTCGCCGGAGAAAAGTACGGTTTGATCAACTACGCGCTCATTCAGCTGGGTTTGCAGCCCATCGACTGGCTTCTTTCTCCCCGGTGGATTTTGCCGGCGATCATGATCATGAGCATTTGGGCAGGTCTTGGCTACAACATGGTTTTCTTTTCGGCCGGCATTTCCACCATTCCCCAAGCCCTCTATGAGGCGGCAAAAGTGGACGGTGCCAATTGGTGGGGCAGATTCTGGCACGTTACCGTTCCCATGCTGCGGCCCACCCTGGTCTTCGTCGTGGTGATGGCGGTCATCAGTTCTTTCCAGATATTTGACCAAGTTTATATCATGACATCCGGAACAGGAGAGGGAATCGGCGGCGTTCTGGATAGCGGGTTGACCCTGGTTTCCTACCTTTATGAGCAGGGGTTCGTTCAATTCCACATGGGCTACGCTTCGGCAATTGCCTACTTGATTTTCGGGTGCGTGTTTGGCTTGACGTTGGTGAACATTCGGATGCTGCGATCCCAATGAAAGCGGCTGCGATATCCGTCAACTGGCGAAAAGCGCTCATCATCGTAGTTCTCTTGCTCGGCGCTCTGGCCATGACCTTGCCTTATTACTGGATGATCCTCTCCTCCCTTAAACCCCCCGAGGAGCTTTATACTTATCCTCCCCGGTTCTACGTGCAGCATCCGACCATAAAGCCCTACCGAGAGCTGTTTATGCTCTTACCTATGGCGCGCAGCCTTTTTAATAGCTTGTTCGTTGCTTCTATGGTGACGGTAAGCAACATGCTCTTTGGCTCGATGGCAGGCTACGCCTTTGCCAAGCTGCGATTCCCGGGCAGGGATCTGATCTTTCTGGCTTTGATCTCATCCATGATGATTCCCTGGCAGGTTTTTTTGATCCCTGGGTTCATGATTGTCAAACACTTAGGATGGCTGGATACGTTCTGGGCGCTGATCATTCCAAACCTGGCGATGCCGTTTGGGATTTTTCTGTGTCGGCAATACATTATGAGCATTCCCGATGGGCTGATTGAAGCAGCCCGCTTGGATGGTTATAACGAACTGGGGATTTACTGGAGAGTGATTTTGCCTTTATTAAGGCCCGCCCTTGCGACTTTGGCGATCTTTACTTTTCTTTCCCAGTGGAACAGCTTCGTTTGGCCTTTGATCGTTACCCAGTCAAGCCAGATGCGGACGGTTCCTCTTATCATCGCAGTACTCAACGGACAGTTCGGGGCCAACTTTGCCATGGTCATGGCCGGTGCTTTTGTCGTCATGCTGCCTATGCTGATCGTTTTTCTTCTCTTCCAAAGACAGTTTATCAAGGGTGTTTTCCTTACCTCTATTCGAGAATAGCGTTGCCATTAGGATGAAAAAAGCTAACCACCAAAACTCAACTTATAAAATGTTCAACTTTAGAGGGGTCTGGATGCTTGCAGCGGCAAGTTTCCTCTGTTTTGGGGCGGGGAATGTGGTCGCAGAAGTCCACCTGGAAGAGGTCCAGGCAAAGGAATCCGTCATTAAGTTATTCGAACGGTTAGAATTGACTACCCGTGTGACAGGAGCCATAAAAAATCCGTACGATTTCCATGAAGTTTCCCTCGAAGCCACGTTCTTTCCTCCTCATGGCCAGCCGGTAACGGTGCACGGGTTCTACTACGAGCCCTTCGAGCGGATTACGAAAGGGACGGCGAGTATCATTCAACCCTCCGGAAAACCGGTTTGGAAGGTCCGTTTTACTCCAACCCAAACAGGCCGCTGGTCGTACCGCTTGCGCCTCATCCATGCCAGCGGAGTACAGACGCGCGAAGGCGCCCCCTTTCTGGTGGTGCCCTCTTCCCATCGCGGTTTCGTCCGATTCAACGCAAAGCAAGGCAACTTCCATTTTGATACCGGAGAGTCCTTCATTCCCATTGGAGAGAATCTCTGTTGGGCGCCCAGCGGTAATGCGATTGAGTCCTATACCAAGTGGTTCAATGCGCTTAAGCGCAACCGGGCCAATTACATCCGGGTGTGGATGGCTCCCTGGCTGTTGCGGTTGGAAACAAAAGAAACTGGCGTAGGCCGGTATGACCAGCAGCGGGCATGGTTGCTGGATACCTTGCTGGAACAAAGCCAGGAGGCGGGGATTTTTTGGCAACTGTGCCTGCTCAACCACGGTAGCTTTAGCAGAAGCCAGGACGCGGATTGGCACAACAATCCCTACAATGAACAGCTAGGAGGCATGTGTCGGTCTCCGGATGAGTTCCTCACGGATCCCCGCGCCAAGACGATGTTCGAGCGCTCTTTACGCTACATCACGAATCGGTGGGGCCATAGCACTCAGCTTATGATGTGGGAGTTGTTCAATGAAGGCGATTTTGGTGAGTTTAAGATCGATCATCTCTCAGGGTGGTTAAAGGATATGAGCCGTTTTCTGCGAAGTATCGATGGACAGCAGCGTCCGATTACCACCAGCTTCCACCACGAATCGGCGGAAGATGTTTGGCAGCTTTCCACAATCGATAATGTCCAGCTGCATCTCTACGACCAGCGGGATTTGACCGCTGCCTTCGATCCTAAGGTTCATGAAGTGCGGCAAGCCTTCCAAAAGCCGGTCTTTCTCGGGGAGTTCGGATGGATTCCTGATGTCATGCGCAAATTCGATGATATCGGGGTTCATTTCCACGAAGGACTGTGGTCCAGTTTGATGGCAGGGGCTGCAGGCAGTGCCTTGATCTGGTACTGGGACAGCTATGTCTACCCCTTCCACCTGGAAAGGCATTTCAAAGGGCTTGAGGCATTTTGGCGGGGGGAGCAGATTGGCAACCACACGCAACGGCTGGAAGTAGTCCTTTCGAATGAGCGGTTGGCAGGCTTGGGGCTTGGCAACAATAAGCGCATCTATCTTTGGATTAAGAATCGCGAGCATAATATCGACCAATATGTCGCTTACCGTACCGAACAGGCCAAGCAGCAGTTGCGGAAAGCGCGAGGGGAAAAAGTGACCCCGGTTACCTACGCGCCTTCTGCCATCGATGGGGCGACAGCCGTCATCAAGGGTTTAGGATGGATGGGGCGTTACCGGGTGGAGTGGTGGGACCCTTACCGCGGCCGGATTATTGCCCAGGGAATC
>JACPAW010000171.1 GCA_016180605.1 Candidatus Omnitrophota bacterium
GCATACCGCGCAGAAGGTTTTGAGGCCCAACAGCGCGGCGATATGGAAAACGCACTGAGCCTCTATCAAAAAGCGGGCATGCTGGATCCGTCTTATCCTACCCCTTACAATGATGCCGGTATCTTGTTAGAGCAGCTCGATCGGCCTGGGGAAGCGGAGCAATCCTACAAGGAAGCCCTAAAAATCGACCCCAACCATCTCGAAGCGCACGCGAATCTTGCCATGCTTTATGAAAAGCTATTAGAGAAGGAAAAAGCCATTTACCATTGGCTGAAGCGTTATGAACTGGGCAATCCGCGGGACCCTTGGACAGCTCGTGCAGAGGAACGGTTGGTTGCTCTGGGGGTTTTGGATCGTTACCCTGGTTTGAAGGGGAAAATTTATACCCGCCGGCATGTATTGGATGAGGAATTGAAGGCCCATGCCCAATCTCTCGAGGAGTACCGTTCCGTAACGAACGAGAATGGTTGGCGCTAACTTGGGTTTTCCTGCATTTTAATTTTATCGAAAGCTCTCCGCAACCTACCCACGGAAACCTAACCAGCGCGAATTGATGGCAGCGCGCAAAGCGTTCTTAATCGATGGCACGGCTTTTTGTTACCGGGCCTTTTATGCCATCCCTCATTTGGCAACGGCAGATGGCCGCCTGACGAATGCCGTGTATGGATTCGCTACCATGCTCCAAGCGCTTTGCAAGAAAGAACACCCTGATTATTTAGCGGTAGCATTTGATGTGGGTAAGCCGACTTTCCGCCATCAGAAATTCGAGGAATACAAAATCCATCGCAAGCCTATGCCAGAGGAATTGATCGCCCAGCTTCCTTTAATCAAAGAGCTGTTGGAAGCGTACCGCATTCCCGTTTTTGAACGGGAAGGTTTTGAGGCAGAGGATGTCTTAGCTACACTGGCCAAACGCCTAACACTAGAGGGGCTCGAAGTCTTCCTGGTAAGCGGCGATAAGGATGTCTTGCAGCTTGTTAATTCCCACATCAAGGTCTACAACCCGCACCGAGAACCACCCATCATGGATGCAACCGTAGTACGGCAACGATTTGGAGTCGATCCTGAAAGAATGGTGGATCTTTTGGCCCTCATGGGCGATGCAACGGACAATATTCCCAATGTTCCCGGTATCGGGGAAAAAACGGCCCAGGAGTTGTTGCAGCGCTTCGGTAGTCTCCAAGGCCTCTTTGACCAACTCGATGAGCTAGGCAACACCAAATGCCGAAAAGCCTTGGAGGCAACCAAACAACAAGTGCTTCTTTCCCAAGAGCTGGCTCGCATCGATGCTTCAGTGCCTGTTGAAATCCAGCCAGAAGAACTGAAAGCGCAAGAGCCAGATGCGCGTCGGCTGCGGAATCTATTCCGAGACCTTCAATTCAAACGGCTTCTGCTGGAGTTAGAGAATGGCAGCGAACTAGAACTACATCCTGCCATTGCTCATTCCGATGATTTGGCTTCATGGAATCACTATCCCCATACGCAACAACCTTGTGCGGTTTTAGCTCAAGGGGAATTTCTGGCACTGGCGGCTTCCGATAAGGCAGTTTGGGTGTTCCTGCTGCAGAAAAGCCTTTTTGAAACAGACCAAGGACGCTTATTGCGCCAATGGCTTGAAGATCCCAAGGTTCCGAAAATCAGCCATGATGCCAAGACAACGATGCATGCCCTAAGCCGTGCGGGAACGACCCTGCAAGGCCTCATGGGCGATACCATGCTAGCCGGTTACCTTCTCAACCCTGCGCATACCCAGCCCACCTTGACGGATTTAGTCGATGAGCATCTACAATACAGCCTTCGTCCTTGGGATGCCAAGAACTCCTCGACGGATCTTTACGCCGAGTATGCAGGCTTGGTCTTAACACTGCACCCGCATCTTCTGGCAAAACTTGAAGAAAAAGAGCTGCTCTCTCTTTACGAGCAACTGGAGCTGCCGTTGGTCCATGTTCTGTATGAGATGGAGCAAACCGGAATTGCGATAGACCTGGACTATCTAGCGACACTGCAGGCAAAGATGCAGTCGGAGCTTACGTGCCTCTGCGAAGAGCTTTACCAGATTTGCGGCTCTACCTTTAATTTAAATTCCCCCAAGCAGCTTGCCCATGTGTTGTTTGAATGTTTGAAGCTGCCTGTGATCAAGCGAACCAAGACCGGTCCTTCCACCGATTTCGAAGTCCTGCAGCAACTCAGCCGACAACATCCTTTCGTACAGAAACTCATCCAATACCGAGAGCTCTCCAAGTTGCTTTCTACCTATGTCGAGGCCCTTCCCGCTCTTGCCGATAAATCCCGTAGCCGCATCCACAGCACGTTCAACCAGACTCAGACGGCGACAGGACGCCTCTCTTCCAGCGAACCGAATCTGCAGAATATCCCGGTAAAGACGGAGCTGGGGCGCTTGATCCGAAAAGCATTTGTTTCAGGAGCTGCGGAATCCGTTTTGGTAGCTGCAGATTACTCGCAGATTGAGTTGCGCATTCTGGCCCACGTATCTAGCGATGAGCAGCTTCTGCAAGCGTTTCGGAATGAGCATGACATTCATCGTTTTACGGCCTCTCTCATTTACGGGCTTCCAGAAAATGAGGTTCAGCCCGAGCAGCGCAACGCCATGAAGTCTATCAACTTCGGCATTCTCTACGGCATGAGTGCTCATGGTCTTTCCAAGGAATTAGGAATCTCCTTCGAAGAGGCCCAGGCCTTCATCGATGCCTATTTTCAGCGCTATCCCTCTGTCCGCCAGTATTTGAACAGCCAAATTGCCAAAGCCAAAGAGCTTGGTTTCGTCCAAACGCTTTTAGGGCGCCGACGCTACATTCCAGAATTGCAGTCAAAGGATGCGGCCACCCGCCAGTTCGGTGAAAGAATGGCCGTCAATGCTCCCATCCAGGGAACGGCAGCGGATCTGATCAAACAAGCTATGGTGCAGTTGCACGCGGAAATTCCAAAAAACAAGCTTTCGGGCCGACTCGTACTCCAAGTCCATGATGAACTCATGTGGGAAACGCCCAGAAAAGAGCTCAGGGAGCTTTCGGTCGTCATCCGGAAGATCATGGAAACTCAGGGAGCTTTCGGTCGTCATCCGGAAGATCATGGAAAGTGCGATGTCCCTGAAGGTCCCATTACGCGTCACGGTTAAAACCGGCTCCAACTGGCTCGATTTGGTACCGCTAACATGAACCGAATAACAATTTTATTTTACTTGTACCTTGTACCTTGTACCTTGTACCAAGGTTCTCGCTCACTTTGATGTTGGTTATTGGTATTACTGGAAGCGTCGGAACAGGAAAAAGCACCGTTTCCCGAATGTTTCGAGACTTAGGGGCAAGATTGTTGGACGCGGATAAATTATCACGCAGCGCCGTACGGCAGGGAAAGCCTGCATGGCGCGAAGTGGTATCGGCTTTTGGACCTTCGGTGCTGCATCCTGACGGAAGACTCAATCGTAAGCGGCTGGCAGCGGTTGTGTTCCAAGATAAGGTTAAACGCAAACAGCTAGAGCGGATCATTCATCCGCGAGTGATGCGGACCATCCAGCAACAACTGATGCGCTGGAGCCGTCTGGGTAAGGTTCGTGCCGCTGTCTGCGATGTGCCATTGCTGATTGAGGCAGGAGTACCGCGTTTTGTGGATGCACTGGTAGTGGTCACAGCACCCTACCCCGTACAGCGGCAGCGTCTGATGAAACGTTATGGATGGTCGGAGCAAGAAATACGCTCCCGTATCAATGCCCAGAAAGAACTGTCGGCCAAAGCGGAATTGGCTGACTACGTAGTGGACAATTCCGATGGCCTGGGTGCCACACGGATACAGGTGAAGGAGATATGGACGCAACTAGTGGCAGCTCAACACAGACCCAACCGGCGAAACTCGACATCGCAGCGCTGAAGGCGCTTAAGATCTCCGAGTTGACGAGAGTCGCTAAGGAGCTTGGGGTGAATGGCATCTCAGGGCTCAAGAAACAGGATTTGATTTTCAAAGTTCTATCGGCCCAAACCGAAAAGGAAGGGCTGATTTTCTCCTCGGGGGTTCTGGAAATCTTGCCGGATGGCTTCGGGTTTCTCCGGTCTCCTAATTACAACTATTTGCCCTGTCCGGACGATATTTACGTTTCCCCTTCGCAGATCAGGCGCTTTGATCTGCGAACGGGGGATGTCGTCAATGGCCAGGTGCGACCGCCGAAGGAAGGGGAGAGGTATTTCGCGCTCTTAAAGGTCGAAGCCGTCAACGACCAAAACCCTGAAGACTCCAAGGTGAAGGCCAATTTCGATAACTTGACCCCGATTTACCCGAACCAGCGATTCGTGTTGGAGACTTCTCCCAAGGAAATCTCAACGCGGATCATGGATTTGCTCACCCCAATCGGCAAAGGCCAGCGCGGATTAATCGTTGCCGCTCCTTACAGCGGAAAAACGGTTCTCTTGCAGAAAATCGCCAATGCCATCACGACGAACTATCCCGAAGTGATTCTCATCGTGCTCCTCATCGATGAACGACCGGAAGAAGTGACGGATATGCAGCGGATCGTAAAAGGCGAGGTCATCTCTTCTACGTTTGATGAGCCAGCCGATCGGCATATCCAGGTGGCGGAAATCGTTTTGGAAAAAGCAAAACGGCAGGTGGAGCATAAAAGGGACGTGGTCATTTTACTCGATAGCATCACGCGTTTGGCACGGGCTTACAATACCGTTGAACCTCACAGCGGCCGGGTATTAACCGGAGGCTTGGATGCTAATGCGTTGCATAAGCCCAAGCGCTTTTTTGGTTCCGCTCGAGGGGCAGAGGAAGGCGGAAGCTTGACCATCATCGGCACCTGTCTTGTGGAAACAGGCTCGAGAATGGACGACGTGATCTTTGAGGAATTCAAGGGAACCGGTAACATGGAGTTGACGCTGGACCGGAACCTTTTCCAGCGTCGCATTTACCCCTCCATCGATATTCGCCGCTCCAATACGCGACGCGAAGAGCTCCTGATTGCAGCCGATGATCTACAGCGCATCTGGGTGTTGCGCAAGGTGCTGAATGAAATGGAACCGGTTCAGGCGATGGAACTGCTCATCGATCGGCTTTCCAAAACAAAGTCCAACCAGGAATTCCTGACAACACTGGCCAAAAAAACGTAAGGAAAAAGTAAGGAGTCCCACCTGATTTGCAAAGCAAATCAGAGACGGTGGGACCAAAAGGAGAACCCATGAAAAAGAATATCCATCCGGAATACGTTCCTTGTGCGATTACGTGCACGTGCGGTGCCATCTATCAGACCCGCTCCACACAGCGGACGATCCATGTCGAGATCTGTGCGAGCTGCCACCCGTTCTTCACGGGACAGCAAAGACTCGTGGATACCGCAGGAAGAGTGGAGAAATTCAATCGCAAATACCGCCGGGTGCAAGACGCCTCCAAGGCATAACATGCGTTTACGCGTTAACGCGTAAACGCGTTCACGCGTTAACTATCACGATTTAACACTCCCTCAGTGATGCAAATTTCGCGCCAACAGCTATTGGAACGCTTAGCTCAATTGGAGAAGCGCTATATAGAGCTGGAGAACCACGTTGCCGAAGCTGCCGCAACGAAAGCAGAACCCCAGGCGTATCAGCAGCTTGCCAAGGAGCTCTCCCAGTTAAGGGAGCTCGTCAGTCTTTACCGGACGTATCAAAGTGTTGAGCAGGATGCAGAGGAAGCGGAATCGATTTCTGAAAGCCACGCGGACCCAGATCTGCAGCAGATGGCCAGGGAAGAGGCGGTTTCTTTGCGGCGCCAGCAAACGCACCTGGTTACCCAGATGGAGCGCTTATGGAAAGGCCAGCATGAGGAACCGGAACGTCCGTTTATTATCGAGATCCGCGCAGGAACAGGAGGTCAAGAAGCCAGTCTCTTTACTGCAGACTTGGCCCGCATGTACACCAAATACGCGGCACGCTATAACCTAACCGTTGAGCCGATGTACGGCCAGCGAACAGAGGCGGGCGGTTTTAAAGAAGTGGCCATCTCCATTCGAGGCCCAGGCGCCTGGCAGCGTTTTCAGTTTGAAAGCGGCGTCCACCGCGTTCAGAGAGTTCCGGAAACAGAAGCTCAAGGCCGTATTCATACTTCAACCGTTACCGTCGCGGTTTTACCCGAGCCTGAGGACGTAGAGCTTCCGGCAATCCCGCAAAAAGACCTTCAAATTGACGTCTACCGCTCCTCCGGACCCGGAGGCCAAGGAGTCAACACCACCGACTCGGCGGTCAGAATCAGGCACATTCCCACCGGCTTAATCGTAACCTGCCAGGATGAACGCAGCCAGCTGCGCAATAAGGAGAAGGCCATGCGCGTTCTGCGCGCGCGACTTCTGGATCGAATGCAAGCACAACAAGCGCAGCAGATTGCCTCTAACCGACGCCAACAAGTCGGCACAGGAGAGCGCAGCGAAAAAATTCGCACCTATAATTTCCCGGACCGGCGAGTCACCGATCACCGCGTAGGCCTGACCCTGCATAAGCTGGATCTGGTTCTAGAAGGTGAGTTGGATGAAATCACTCAAGCTCTCCTTGCTCAAGAGCATAGCAAATAAACGATGCCGTCTAAACCAGCAAGTTTGGTTCGAATAGGACAGGATAGGCTTTTAAAGGCCGGCAACGGCTGCTCTGGCTCTGAGGCGGAATGGATTCTAAGCCATCTTCTAGGAGTTCCATCTCTTCAGCTTCATCTAAGCGAAGATACGGTTAGTCCGGAAATAAGCGACCAGTTCTTTAAGATCATCGAAGAGCGCTCTCAAGGAGCTCCTCTTCAATACCTCCTTGGTCATACCGAATTCTGCAATCTTCGACTCAAAGTAGCTCCTGGAGTATTCATTCCAAGGCCTGAAACAGAGCACCTGGTTCAAGTCGCTGTGGAGGTATTCCAACAACGACAAAAAAGCATGGATAAGCCCTTGCGCCTTTTGGACTTAGGCTGTGGCAGCGGGGCCATCGCTTTAGCCCTGGCTGTGGCGATTCCGACTTGTTTTGTCGTCGCCGTTGAGATATCATGGAATGCTCTTTTTATTGCTCGGCAAAATGCCCAGGCCAATGGGGTTTCCAAGCGAGTCCAGCTCATTCAAGGCCGGTGGGCCGATGCCATTCGCGGCCCCATAGATGGAATAGTCGCTAACCCGCCGTACATTCC
>JACPAW010000172.1 GCA_016180605.1 Candidatus Omnitrophota bacterium
CAAATCGGTGAAGAATTAAAAGCGCTCCTTAACCGCCTGAAGCTTCTGGAACATGCCGAGCGTGCCAGGAAAGGTCCAGATGCCGAAGCCATTGCGATTGCCGTCGTCAATGTGGATAGTGCCGTGGAAATCCTCACCGAGTAGCCATGGCTTCCAGAAGCAAGCACTCCCTCGATTTTCCAAACCTGCAGCGGCTTTTAAAGGCAAATGAAGCCCTTCGACCGCAACATCTTGCGGAAGCTCACCTGAGTACGGATTCCCGCAATCGCCTGATCTACGAGCTCAAATCTGAAAGCCGGCAAGATCGCTTGAAGCCCAAGAGCCTTATCTTAGAGGGCGCTTGGGGGTTGAGCGACCAACACGAACTTACTTTTACCATGCGCTCTTTGAATGAGGGGCCTTCGGACACGCTTGTATTGCGCGGGGCTCTAGCAGATGCGCAAGCCAATCGCTTGGTTTTTGCTTTAGAGCAATCGGGGCAGGATTCCAATCGACCCGTGCAACATATCCATTTATCCGGACGTTGGGCAGCCGATCCCAAGAACCGGCTTACCTTTCTTATAGATAAGGGAAATGGCTCCGAAGATGTATTGACCCTGCAAGGGGGATGGGAAGTAGGGCGGCACCATGCGCTGATTTACCGCTACCGTGGGCGCCAAAAGAGCGCTGGCCATACCCTTACTTTTGAAGGAGCCTGGGAAATCAATCAGGCCCACCGCTTGACCTATCGCTTGCGAGGTTCCGATGATTCGGCATTTGAGTTTACCGCGGCACTCCAGAGCCCTTCTTTAACGGCTGCCGAAGGGAAAATTGTCTACCAAGTGGGGATCGAATGTCGCCAGGGGCAGCGGTTGCAGAGGAAAGTGACCTTGTTCGGCAAGTGGAAGCTGGGGCGCCATTTTGCTACTGCGTTCGAAATGGACTATGGCACCCGCGTGGAAAGGATGCATTTTGAAGCAACCGCTATCCTCAACGCGCGCGATCGTATAGCCGTTGCGCTTTCCCACGGTCAACGAAATGTGGGTCTTCGAGTGACTTTTACCCGACAATTTCTGCGCGATGCCAAATTCTTCCTTCAGTTGCGAAAAGATGCCAGGGAGAATGCTCTTATTGGTGGAGTCCAGGTGCGGTTTTAATAAAGGAGGAGAGAATGGCGATTATGGGTTTCGTGCTGTTGCTGGTATTAGTCGCACTTTTGTTGTGGTTCGTTGGAGACTATAACCGTCTTGTTCGCATACGGCAGGAGCTAAAAAGTGCCTGGTCGCAGATTGACGTACAACTCAAGCGTCGTCATGACCTTATTCCGAATCTCGTCGAGTCCGTCAAGGGCTACATGGCGCATGAGCAGAAAACATTGGAAAATGTCATTAAAGCGCGCAGCCAAGCGGTCAACGCCAGTGATCTTAAAGACAAAGCCCAAGCCGAAAACTTTCTGACTCAGACTCTGCGATCTCTCTTTGCGGTGGCGGAGCGCTATCCGGATTTGAAGGCGAACCAGAACGTGATAGCACTGCAGGAGGAACTGACCTCGACAGAGAACCGCATTTCCTTTGCACGGCAATTTTATAATGACCAAGCCATGCGTTTGAACACAATGGTGGAGACGGTTCCCACCAACATCGTTGCCAATATGACGGGGTTTGCCAAAGCGGAGTTCTTCCAAATCGAGGACCCCGGTCACCGCGAAGCTCCCCAAGTGAAGTTCAACTAGAGCGGCTTAAATCTCCCTCAGCTCTGGGCAGAAGCAATGGTATACCCGGAGCCCTGAGCCCCGAACCCTGAGCCGAGAAGCGGTTTTGAAAAGATGCCGTTTACCCACGTTGAGATTGAGGAACGCAAAACCCGAACCATCGCATGGCTCTTTTTCGTCCTCATGGCGATTTATGTCCTCTCGATCATTGTTCTGGTGTGGGGCATACGGTTCTGGTTGGGGTTTTCGGGTTCTTTAGAAGGATCGCACTTCATTGGAGCCTTAGGGGTGGCCCTGTTGCTTGCCCTTTTTCACTGGGCAGGCTCGACGCATCGATTGGTCGACCGCGTATTGGCGACCGTGCTTGCCCAGCCTGCGGATATTGAAGATACCTACCACAAAAGATTCCGTAATATCGTAGAAGAAGTGGCGATTGCCACGGGCGGCCGTTATAGGATTGAGCCCCACGTGATTTCCACAACCGCGTTAAATGCCTGTGCGGTTGCGGATTTCAATGGACGAGCCGCCATTGCGGTGACGGAAGGACTTCTAGCACGCCTAAACCGCGCCCAGCTTGAGGCGGTGGTAGGGCATGAAGCCGCCCATATCGCAAGCGGAGATAGCTTAGGCAGCAGCATTTTCTGCGGATTGTTTGCCTTGCACGAGGAAGGGTTGAAGCGGCTTTCCGGCCTTTTTTCCGAGCGCCACTGGCGCCTGCGAGGTCGAGGGGCTGGGCTGGTTCTTTTCGTGATTGTCGTATTATGGGTGACGAACAAGGTCAAGCGCTTCTGTGAGCTTTTCCTTTCGCGCCAGCGGGAATATCGTGCCGATGCGGTTGCCGTACGGCTAACGCGCAATCCGTTAGGTCTTGCGGAGGCCCTCCATGTCATCTCCAATCATTGGAGGGGAGTTGGAGAGCAAGGAGAATCGCTCTCCACCATCTTTATCATGGACACGGGTGCCGAGCCGCTAAGTGAGCAAACAGGCTTAACGAGTGATCTGTTCTCAACCCACCCACCCGCCTTACAGCGCATCGCTGCTCTATTGGGCATGGCCCATATCGCCCCCGAGCAGTTTTCCAAGGAGATGGACGCCAAGCAACGGATCCAAAAGCCAAAACAGCTCCTCGATGAGACAAGCCAGCCAGCGATACAGCCGATCGAAGATGCCAGGCGATGGTTCTTATGGAATCGAGAAAGCTGGTTAGGGCCATTCGGTTTGGAGCAGCTACGAAGCCGGAAAGATTGGCTGCCGGAAAACTGGGTGCGGCAGGAAGGGAAAGACGATGCCATTCCCGCGCACCAGGATCCCCATTTGCTGCAACTCTTGCGGAGCCGCTATGGTGCGGATGCATCGGCAGAAGCGACAACTGCCCGGGAGTGCCCGAATTGCCGCGTTTCTCTTTCCCGCCGTTTTTATGAAGGCGTCCCACTCGATCAATGTCCGGCTTGCGGGGGATGTTACATCAAGACGGATCAGATCAAGCGGGTTCTGCTGCGCGAAGAATACGCGTTTCCCGAAGAGGTCAAACGATTAGCCGCAGCCATGCCCATGGTCCGGCAAGCCAAGCAGATCGCACGGCGCTACGGGACGCTGCCCTACAACCAGCTGAAAAACCGTCAATGTCCTTCTTGCAAATCAGCCGTGGTGCGCAAATTTTATACAGAAGAGTATCTGGTGGAAGTGGAACAATGCTGGATGTGCGGCTTAGCTTGGCTGGATCGTCTGGAGCTTGAGCTTCTGCAGTATCTTTACGAGCAGCGAGCAGCCGAGCGCAAGGAAGCCCCAAACCTATAAAAGCCGCATGCTCAAAGAAACCGATTTAGAAGAGCGTTTTATCCGGTCTGCAGGTCCGGGTGGACAAAACGTCAATAAAGTGGCAACCTGTGTGGTATTACGACATAAGCCAACCGGGATTGTGGTTCGCTGCCAGCAGCAGCGTTCTCAGGCACAGAATCGTCTGCTCGCGCGGGTTTTGTTGCAGGAGCGTTTGGAAGCGCTGCGTCGTAAGAGCGAAGCAGAGAAGACCGCGCTTTTCGAAAAACGGCGTCGTCAGAAGCGAGCTCGGAGCCGACAGGGAAAGGAGCGTATGCTTCAAGCCAAACGGTTGCGTTCCAAGGCAAAAAAGCAGCGCGGTCCTGTCAAAGCGCAAGAGTGGGTGGAATAAAATAAATAAAAGTTAAACAAGGAGAAAACGATGCAACCAAAATGGTGGCTTGGGCTTTTAGCAGCAGGTGTTCTGGCAACAGGGAAAGCAGAAGGTCAGTCGGCACGACCCCGTGCCATCATTGAAACAACCAAGGGAACCATTGTGATTGAGCTTTACTCGAACGAAGTCCCCAATACGGTAGCCAACTTCATTAAGTTGGCCAAGCAAGGCTTCTACAATGGGATCATTTTCCATCGCGTCATCCCCGATTTCATGATTCAAACAGGCGACCCAACCGGTA
>JACPAW010000173.1 GCA_016180605.1 Candidatus Omnitrophota bacterium
GTTAGTAAGTTCCGTTGAGCAGGAGGCATCGATTCCTCTTGGTGCTTGACGGTGCATGTCGCCTGCCCTTCATCCTATTCCGTATCAGAAATTTGAGAAATTCCTACTGCGCCTTCTAGGAATATCTGCCCAGCAATTCCTCGCCATCTTGAGAGAACTATAGCCTTCCATATCTATGAAAGTTCTTGCCCATTTAGGAGTATTGCATGATTTTTCAAAGCGATAATTCCGCTACAGCTTGACTTCGAAGAGATAGTGTGTTAAAGTGTGAAATCAATCAATTTCGTTAGAAAATACCTCTATAAGTTAATAAATCTACCGTTTTTAACCCTTGAAAGTACCTCTACGTCGCGTACAATAACACAAAATTAGCACTCGTAGAAATAGATTGCTAAAAGGAGGTTTGGGGAATGGCGCTAAAACCACTTGCAGACCGCATCGTGGTAAAGCCGCTGGAGGCTCAAGAGAAGACCAAAAGCGGCATTGTGCTTCCTGACGCCGCTAGGGAAAAGCCCCAGGAGGGCAAAGTAATTGCGGTGGGTACGGGTCGGCTTTTGGAGAACGGCTCGGTTAAGTCGCCGGAAATCAAAAACGGCGACCGCGTATTGTATGGCAAGTATTCCGGAACAGAGGTCTCGCTAGAAGGTGAGGACTATTTGATCCTTCGCGAGGAGGATGTTCTGGCTGTTGTGCAATCCTAGAGGAGGAGTCTATGGCAAAGCAATTGTTGTTCGATGAGGAAGCGCGCCGGCGGATGTACCAAGGAGTCCGGCAGCTAGCTCAAGCGGTCAAGGTCACTCTTGGACCGAAGGGCCGTAACGTGGTTTTGGAGAAGAAATTCGGCTCGCCGACCATTACCAAGGATGGCGTGACCGTCGCGAAAGAAGTGGACCTCGAGGATCCCTATGAGAATCTCGGGGCCCAATTGGTTAAGGAAGTGGCTGAGAAGACCTCGGATAACGCCGGGGATGGGACAACGACCGCTACCGTCTTAACCGAGGCCATTTTCCGCGAAGGCCTGAAGAATGTCACAGCCGGTGCCAATCCGATGGGTCTTAAGCGCGGGATCGACAAAGCAGTAGAAGAGGTTGTCGAGCAGCTTAAGAAGTTTTCCAAGCAGGTCAAGGATAAGAAAGAGATCGCCCAGGTTGCCACCATCGCTTCCAACTATGACACGACAATCGGTGAGCTCATTGCCGATGCCATGGAGAAGGTTGGCAAGGATGGCGTCATCACGGTTGAAGAAGCAAAATCCACACAAACTACCCTCGACTTGGTCGAAGGAATGCAGTTCGACCAAGGGTATCTTTCCCCTTACTTCGTCACGGATGCGGAACGGATGGAATGCGTCTTTGACGAACCGTACATGTTAATCTATGAAAAGAAAATCTCCTCGATGAAGGATCTTTTGCCGCTTTTGGAGAAGGTCGCAAAAGCCGGCAAACCCATCATCCTCATCGCCGAGGATGTCGAGGGTGAGGCTCTGGCCACCCTTGTGGTCAACAAGCTGCGCGGCACTTTGCAGTGCGCGGCTATCAAAGCCCCAGGCTATGGCGACCGCCGCAAGGCCATGCTTGAGGACATCGCCACCCTGACGGGTGGGCGAGCACTGACAGAGGACTTAGGGATCAAGCTGGAGAACGTGCAGCTTGAGGACCTAGGACGTGCCAAGCGCGTTAAGATCGACAAAGAGAACACCACGGTTATCGAAGGTGCTGGCAAGACTTCGGCGATCAATGGCCGAATCGCTCAGATCAAGAAGCAGATCGAAGATACGGACTCGGATTACGACCGCGAAAAGCTTCAAGAGCGGCTTGCCAAGCTCTCCGGCGGTGTCGCCCAGATCAACGTGGGTGCTGCCACCGAGACGGAAATGAAAGAAAAGAAAGCGCGTGTCGAGGATGCGCTTCATGCCACCAAGGCAGCACGCGAAGAGGGCATCGTCCCAGGCGGTGGGGTAGCCCTAATCCGCTGTATCCCGGCACTTGAGAAACTTAAACTAGGTGGCGATGAGCAAATCGGCATCGACATCATCAAGCGCTCTTTGGAGGAGCCAGCCCGCCAGATCGCAACCAACGCAGGCCAGGAAGGCTCCGTTGTGGTGCAGCGCATCAAGGAAGAAAAGACCAACGTCGGTTTCAACGCGGAAACGCTCGAGTACACCGACATGGTCACGGCGGGAGTCATCGACCCAACCAAAGTCGTGCGCACCGCCTTGCAGAACGCAGCGAGTATTGCAAGCCTGCTCATCACCAGTGAGGCGCTGATTACGGAACTTCCGGATAAGGAAAAAGACAAGGCCCCGATGCCAGGTGCCGGTCACGGCGGCGGGTTCGGCGGTGGTGAATATTAATTCCAAGTGAGGAAACCATGGCTACAGCAACCGCAACAGCAAGCAGCCTGAAGTTAAAGCCGATCGGCGAGCGCGTGATCGTTCAGCGGCTTGGCTCCGCAGAGAAAAGCAGGGGAGGCTTATACCTTCCTGACTCTGCACAAGAGAAGCCGCAAGAAGGTATAGTGATCGCCGTAGGAACCGGGCGCCTGCTTAAGGATGGAAAAGTCATCCCCTTAAGCGTTAAGGCCGGCGATCGGATCATCTTCGGCAAATATTCAGGGGACGATATCCTCGCCATCGTCACCTAAATTTGCGACTACCAGTCGCAATCACAGGCCCCGTCTGGCTATAACGGCCAGGCGGGGTTTGTGCTTTGTTACATAATACATAATAAACGTTAAATAATCTATTCATTCTGTATATACAATTGTGTATAATACTTAAAGGGCGCGATGAGAGAACTCCGTTGGAGTCTGATAAAGAGTGCACGGCTTAAGAAAGCACGCGGAGTTTCTTTTGAAGAATTGATCCAAGCAAAACTTATAACAGTCAAGCACCACCCAAAACGGCCAGATCAACAGATTATGTTATTTGAACATCGTGGATACATTTGGGTCGTGCCATACATCATCACAGAAAATGAAATATTCTTGAAAACGTTGTATCCGAGCCGGAAGTACACCAAGCTACACAAAAGAGGTGAGCTGCCATGAGACGCATCCAGCTAACCAGGGCCGAACAGGATATCGAACGTGCCTTGCTGCGAGGAGAGTACCGTGACGTCAGTAAAGCGGAATTCGATGAGATCGCGCAAACCCTGGCTCATAGACGGAAGGACACGGTACTTAACATTCGCGTTAACAGTGAGGATTTACAGGCGATCAAGAACCGAGCTCGCCGCCACGGCATCAAATACCAAACCTTCATTGCTGAGTTGCTTCACCGCGTTGCCCATAGTTAGCAGCGATAGCTTGCTCAGCAGTAATCAGTTAGCACACAGAGTGGGGCGAGGGGCGGGCCCGCCCCGGCACGCGCACTGGGCGGGCCGGGGAGACAGGGGGCGCGGGAAGAGAGCTAACAAAAACGGCAGTAAGCAGTCAGCTCGTCAGTAATCAGTCTAGCACACAGCAAACAGCACACAGAAAGTGACAAGAGGTTTGTCGGTCGTGGCAGGACCCGCTGCCGAGATACCTCTGGGCGTTGACATGAGAAAGGGCAATCGCTAAAATCGAGTATGGTTTTCCGAGTAGTTTCGCAAACTTCACAGGTTTCGATAGCAAACCATGCTCGCGAGCATGGTTTGCGTTTTTTACCCTTGTACCTTGAACCTTGCACCTTGTACCCACTTAAGAGGTGAACGATGGCAGAGTGGATCGGTATTGGACGACGCGCGCGGCGCTGCTATGGATTCGATGAAATCGCACTCGTACCTGGAACCGTGAGTCTTAATGCTGCCGAGGTCGATGCCAGTTGGAAACTGCGGGATCTGACGTTTCGTGTACCAATCATCGCATCGGCAATGGATGGTGTTGTCGATGTGACCTTCGCCATCACCATGGGTAAGCTAGGGGCCCTGGCAGTGCTCAACCTAGACGGAGTCCAATGCCGCTACGAAAATCCCGCTGAAGCCATCGGCCACATTATCCAGGGCGATGTAGAAAAAACGACCAATATCGTCCAGCAGCTCTACAAAGAACCGATCCAGGAAAAATTAATCGCCAAGCGGATTGAGCAAATTAAAAGCGCCAATGTGCCTTGCGCCGTCAGCACGATTCCTCAGAATGCCGAGCGCTTTGGCGCAATCGCTCAAGAGGCAGGTGCTGACATCTTCGTCGTCCAATCTACGGTTACAACCGCCCGGCACATCGCAACCATTTACAAGCCACTGGATTTTCCCAAGTTTTTTAAAACCATGCGCATCCCGGTTATTGTGGGAAACTGTGTCACCTCTGAACAGGGCCTTGAGCTTATGGACGCCGGCGCTGATGCTTTGCTCGTAGGAGTTGGCCCAGGTGCCGCCTGTACGACACGCGGCGTTTTGGGTGTCGGGGTCCCCCAGGTTACAGCAACGGTAGATGTGGCATCCGCACGCGATTTTTACTTCAAGAAGAGCAGCCGCTATGTGCCCATTATCACCGATGGCGGCATGCGCAATGGAGGGGATATCTGCAAGGCTTTTGCCTGCGGCTCGGATGCCGTCATGGTTGGTTCTGCATTTGCCAAAGCTAAAGAGGCTCCAGGACGCGGTTTCCACTGGGGAATGGCTTATCCGCACTCCAGCCTTCCTCGCGGGACGCGAATCTTTGTCGGAACCACCGGTACTTTGGAACAAATCCTTTTTGGACCGGCTTTGACGGATGATGGGTCTCAGAACCTGATGGGAGCATTGACGACGTGCATGGGAACGGTAGGGGCCAAGGACATCAAGGCTTTTCAATTAACCGAAATCATCATCGCTCCCTCGATTCAAACCGAAGGCAAGAGCTTCCAACAAGTCCAGCGGGTTGGAATGGCGCGCAAGTCAACGGCGGAGCAGCCAGCAAGCCGTCAGAAGACTCCTCCGAAGGCACGCACCGCCACTCGCGCATGAAAAAACAGGTACAGAATCCCTCCCAAAACCCTTCGAAGGCGGGTGACACAGCACCAGGGCTCCCACACGCCGCAGCCGACGACGCCGATAGTGCGGCGCGGCGAGGACGTGTGGGATGGTGCTGTGGCAGGACCCGCCCCACAACGGTTTTGGGATGAGTCTGGAATATGCCAAACTCGCATGAGCTCATACTCATCGCGGACTATGGTTCCCAGTACACGCAGCTTATCGCACGACGCATCCGCGAGCAGCGTGTTTTCTGCCAGATTATCCCTGCCCAACAATTAAATCCCCAAACCCTAAGCAAGCTCGCACCCAAAGGCCTGATCCTTTCAGGCGGGCCTTCCAGCGTGTACCAATCCAATGCGCCGCTGCCCGATGTCAAAATCTTTGATCTCAAGGTGCCCACCCTCGGTATTTGCTATGGCATGCAGGCCATGGCGCATCTTTTGGGTGGTAGCGTTGCGCAGGCTGGCAAGCGCGAATACGGGCGTTCCAACGTTACCGTACTTAAAGCCGATGGCCTATTCCAGGATGTGCGCAAAGATTCCGTCTGCTGGATGAGCCATGGCGACTCAGTAGAGAAAGCTCCTGCCGGATTCGAGGTCATCGCAAACACCGGCAACACGCAAACCGCAGCGATTGCGGACCCCGCGCGCAGGCTCTACGGGCTGCAATTTCACCCGGAGGTCGCCCACACGGAAGAGGGGACCAAAATCTTGCGTAATTTCCTATTCGAAGTCTGCGGCTGCCGGGGCGAGTGGAGCATGAGCTCTTTTATCCAAGAAACCGAATCCCGTATTCGGGAGCAAGTGGGAAATGCCCATGTCGTCTTAGGCTTAAGTGGTGGGGTGGATTCTTCGGTAGCTGCCGTCTTGCTCAACCAGGCAATCGGCAAGCAGCTGACCTGTATTTTCGTGGACAATGGCCTGCTTCGCAGCGACGAAAAGGAAAAGGTTGAAGAGACCTTCAGCCGTCATTTCCAGCTCAATGTGCGTTTTGTGGATGCACCCGAACGGTTTCTTAGTCGACTGGCCGGAGTCACGGACCCGGAACAGAAGCGCAAGATTATCGGAGAGCAATTCATCCGCGTCTTCGAAGAAGAAGCGAAAAAAATTCCAAACGTCCGGTTCCTGGGACAGGGTACACTTTACCCAGATGTGATCGAGAGCGTGTCTGCCTGGGGCGGGCCCTCCGCTACCATCAAAACACACCATAATGTAGGGGGGCTTCCCAAAGACATGAATCTGACTCTGATTGAGCCGCTTCGCGATTTGTTTAAGGACGAAGTGCGCGAGGTAGGCAAATTACTGGAGATTCCAGATGAAATTCTTTGGCGCCACCCTTTTCCTGGACCGGGGCTTGCCGTGCGCATCTTAGGGGAAGTGACATCGGAGCGACTTAGGATCGTACGCGAAGCCGATACGATTGTGCTCTCTGAAATCAAGCAAGCAGGGTACTACCAAAAACTTTGGCAAGCATTTGCGGTATTGCTGCCGGTTAAAACAGTCGGTGTGATGGGAGATGAGCGCACCTACGAAAATGTCATCGCCATCCGTGCCGTCACAAGCCAGGATGCCATGACCGCCGATTGGGCAAAGTTGCCACCTGAGCTTTTAGGAATCATTTCCAACCGGATTATCAATGA
>JACPAW010000174.1 GCA_016180605.1 Candidatus Omnitrophota bacterium
TCTTTTGGAGCGTGTCTGTTCCATCTCTCGAATCATCAGGACAATCCCGATAATAACCAATGCCAAAATCACCAAGGTGGTCCATAGGCCGTGACGGCGAAAGTGAAACTCATGAACGGCCTGCCGTCCCTGCTCTTTGGCCTGGCGGGTGTGGCGGATCCCTTCCTCAGCGATGGGTTCCATCATGGAGAAAGAGAAAGAATGCACGTAGGTCCGTGCCTGGGTCAGCCAAGAGGACGCTTCATGAAGCGCAAACTCGGCATCGGCTGTGTCCATCCCCAGATTGGCGGCATGCGACACAATTTCCTTGGCACCTACGACCTCTGTCTTTAAGCGTTCGATCGCCTCGCGCATTTGCTGTGCGGTGACAAAACCCTCGGAGCCAGGTTCGTGGCATCGCACACACAACGCATCCGCCCCCACACCCAGCATTTCATCCGTGGGCTTGCGGATTAAGTGGTTGCCATGACAGACCTCGCACTCTGGAAGACCCAGCGCTTCATGCGCAGCCTTGTGTGGGCTCTTCGCAAACAGATCGCGGGTTAAGCTGTGACACTGGGCGCAAACGTTTCCAATGGCAATCACTCCCGGCTTGGCAGCTTCATGCGAACCGTGGCAGCTGGCACAGTGCGGAGCTGCACGGTCCCCTCGGAACAATAGCGCTTGGCCGTGGACACTCTGCGCGTATTCCCAGTGTTGGGTTACCGGCAGCCCGTGCCGCTCCATGAGGGTTGTATCCGTATGGCAGGTTGCACAAGTCCCAGGAATATGCGTCGCAAAAACCGGAGAAAGCGGGTCATTCTTGGAGCGAATCCCGTGAGCCTCATGACAGCTGGTGCATACCGCAACATCCGAATCTCCTTGCGCGAACCGCTTGCCGTGTTGGCTCGTCAGGTACTTCGCGTATTGGTCGGTAGGCAGATTCGGGTTATATTTGCGCATGTATGCAGGATCCGCGTGACAGCGTGCGCAGAATTGAGGAATCTCCTGGCGCAAGGGACGACCCATGAAACCCTTGGCAGGGTCCATAGCGGCACTTTGATCCGCAGCGGTAGAGTCTCCCCCGTGACAATCCGCACAGGAGAGTCCGCGCTGAATGTGGACGTCATGGTCCATGACCTGGGTGGCTGCCGTTGCATCCGATTCGAATGCCTGATGGCATTCGACGCAGGAATCAACGGTTTCCGCTAAGACGTCCCCAGAAAATGCGGTAACCGCAATACATCCAACCCCCCACGCCATCCACGCACGCAAGGGCATCATGGATGCCGACCCACCCAGAGGGCGTATCCGGTCATGCCCACAAGATACGCCAGACCGAGCATCCCAATGACTGAAACGAGCCACGAAAACTTTCCCTGCCGTGCCGGACGGTCCAGCCACGGGACTAGGAATAGCACGAATCCGGCCAGCCCCGTCAATCCGACCGACAGCAACTCGCCTTCGATACCAAAGAGGTGTCCAGGAAACAGCTTAAGCGTCTGAAACATCCAGAGAAAATACCACTCCGGCTGAATGCCTGCAGGAGTCGGAGCAAAGGGATCGGCCTTCTCACCCAGTGTCGCCGGCCAGTAGACGCCAAGTGCCAGCACCACACCCAAGGCGATGACCCACGCGATCAGATCGCGGAGGAAAAAGTTTGGAAAAAACGGCATGGTCTTTTCCTGCTTTACCGACAAGGGCTTGCTCATTCCTTGAAGCTGAACCATCAAAACATGCAACCCCACCAGGACCAGCAGACCCATGGGCAATACTGCGATATGGAACCAGAAGAAGCGGGTGAGCGTGACATCCCCGACATCGCCGCCTCCGCGCAAGAACACCTGAAGGATCGGTCCGACGATGGGTACTACACCGGCAATCTCCGTGCCGACCTTCGTGGCAAAGAAGGCCAAGGTATTCCATGGAAGAAGATAGCCGGTAAAACCAAACCCGAGTAATAGGAAAAACAGGCACACTCCCGTGACCCACGTTAATTCACGAGGGGGACGGTAAGCTTTCAAGAAGAAGGTGCTGGCCAAATGGACGAATGCCGAAAAGATCACCAAATTCGCCGCCCAGGCATGAACCGAGCGGATGAGCCAGCCAAACTCCACCTTCGTCATGATGAACCGCACCGATTCGAACGCTTCCTGCGCCGAGGGCCGGTAATATAAAAGCAGCAGCAGCCCGCTGAGTATCTGGATGACGATCAGAATGAGCGTCATCCCGCCCCAGTAATACCAGAAGGTGTGGCGATGCACAGGGACTGTTTTGTGCGTGAGCAGATCGCTCAGAGGGCCTAGTTTGTAGCGATTCTGGAAGAAGACTTGCAGGCTATCGAAGAATTTCATCAGACTTGTTTGGCCACGATGATTTCATCTCCGCGGAGATTGACCTGATAGGCTTCCAGCGGCCTTGGGGGCGGGCCGGAGATGACTCCTCCGTTGAGGTCGAATTTCCCGTTGTGGCAGGCGCACCAGATGATGCTCGCTTCTTCGTTATATTGGACGGTGCAGTTTAAGTGCGTGCAGACGGCGGAGAAGGCTTTGTACTCTCCCTTGGGGGTGTGGATCAGAATGCCCGGACGATTCCCGAAGCGGAATACTTTCGCGGTATTTGGCATGAGCTCTCCGACTTTGGCCGCTGCCACATTGGATACTGAGGACTCGCCGCGGCGGGGCGGATACAGGTAGCGCGCGAGCGGGTAAAGTGTTGCCCCGAAGAGTGCCAATGTCCCTCCTTTAAGGAGAATGCCCAGGAACGCCCGGCGACTCATGAATTGCCGTGGACACATCATTTCGCGACTGCCCGAATCTTCTGTTCTACCGCCAACTCTCCCTGGCGTGCGTAGTCAATGGCTTCGGCGAGGATTCGTGCCGCTTCCTGGGGAGCGTGGAAACCCATGGAGTTCTCCGCAGAAACGAAATCCAGCCGCCATTGGGCTTTTCGATGTAATTGAAGAGCTTCTTCAAGGGCCTGCTCGGAAATTCCCTGGCGCTTAGCTTCGACGATCGCGTCCAATAAGCCCAACAACGCTTTTTCTCCCCGATCCATGAGCTGACGCGTTCTGTCTTGTATGGCCTCCGCACGGAAGAGCATTTCACCTTCGCTAAAGTGATGGCACGTCAGACACGCCTTAGAGACGTTAAGAAGCGGGCTGCGGATATGATGGTCCGTGACCTTAAGTGCCCCTTCACGCATGTAGGGCATATGACAATCGGCACAGGCCACACCGCTGCGCGCATGAATGCCCTGATTCCACATCTCAAATTCCGGATGCTGCGCTTTAAGGACAGGGGCTCCGGTCTCTGCGTGCGTCCAGTCCTTAAATCCTACTTCGTCATAATAAGCTTCGATTTGCTCCATCTTAAGCCCCTTATGCCAAGGGTAAGTCAGGAGTTTTTCTGGCCCCTTAAAGTAATATTCGACGTGGCACTGGCCGCAAACGAAGGTGCGCATCTCCTGGCGGGTAGCCATCTTATTGGGATCGTAGTTTGAAATACCTTCTTTTGCCTTGATCAGTTTGATCGCATTCAAGAAGCCGGGTCTTGTCACGCGCAACTGCATCGTGTTTGGATCATGGCAATCCACACAGGCAATCGGGTGGCTAACGTATTTCCAAGCCTCCTCAAGCGGCATCGTATTGACCTTCTTGAAACCCACCTGCAAATCGCCGTTGCCTACTGTCTCATAAACATGCTTGACTCCGCCTGCGTGGCATTGAAGGCAGGCGCCGGGTTGCTTGAATTTCTTGGTTCGGAGCGTTTGTTTCTGGTCTTCCAGAGAATAAGCATGGCCTCTCTCCTCTCGGTATTCGACACCGAAGGCATACCCTGCGAAGAAGCGCTTCCAAGCAGGGTCCATGTCGAGCTTGGAGTAAGCTTCGCTTCCTCCGTAGCGGGTGCGCACGGTATCCACCGTTCGCTTGTAGCCGTCATATTCGCGGGGAAAATTTTTCCCCCATTCGGCAGGATCTGTCGTTTCTTCTGTCAATTCCACCAATTTCAAATGGGCGTGGCGCGCTTCCTGCTTGCGCTCGAAGATATTCATCAAGAGACTCATGATTGCGACTGTCAAAAGTGCCGTCAAGCCAATCGCGCTAGCATAACTGAAG
>JACPAW010000115.1 GCA_016180605.1 Candidatus Omnitrophota bacterium
AAGGAAACTTCACATCCATGTAAAGCTCATGCTGATCGGGCAGTAAGAAAGTGTAATCGGGGCGGCCTGAAGACATCCCCTGCTCGCGTCGGTAATGGACGCCCTCTTGCAGCCCGCAGAACCGGAGGATGTCCTCCGCCATCTTCTGTCCCCACTGGCCTCGGACCCGGGAATTTCCCAAGACAGCCACCAAGCTGGAGGTCGTGTGCTGTAGCTGCTCGTTTGCGCGAAGGGTTCGATCCAGTTCGGTCTTTAAAGCGCCAAATTTCTGGTCGCGGTCGGTTTCAAAATGTTTCATGAGGGTTTCATATCGCAGAAGCTGCCCTTCCAGATTCTTGACGGTGTTCTCTACGGCCGTGCGCCGCTCATCCAGATCGTGCACTCCCTGCTGCCGTTCGAGTGCTAGCTGTTGCTTGGATTGTTCTAAAAGGCCGGTAGCCGTACTCTGCAATGTCTTGACGGTAGCAGCGGGAAGCACCCGGAGCAGCCAGAAACCAAAGAGGATGGCAACGAGGGATCCTACGAAAACTGCCAGCAGAAGAGTGGTCCACATAATCTATGAAGCTGAAGGCTGTGTTTTTGCCAGGTAGCGCATCCTCAGCTGATACAAGGAGTCTTTCATCAAATGCTCCTCATCCGCGGTCAAATTGGACTTTGTTTTTTCATCGAGGATGCCAAGTAAATCAATCAGATAGCGGGCATGCGGAAGGTTGGTCGCCTGCTTCTGGGTGCTTGGGTGCGGCAAGTCACCCAATGCCACAAAGGCTTCCATCGCCAGGCTGGAAACCAAAAGATCGAATCGGGCCTCCATGGGAGCAGCCGCGCTGCGCCCACCGCTTTTTTTAGAAGGTTCTTCACTAAGCTGGCTAGAGGAGGGTTTGGTTTCAGTGGCCGGATCCACCTGTTTTTCCTGTTCGACGCGCTCTTTCCAGGACTCATCAACCCGTTTTCTTTCGCTATCGGACATGGATCGCTCCTTCTAATTCTTCAGGGGCAATGACGACTTGCGCGCGCTCTTTAAGCGTCAAATATCGCCGCGCAGCTTCCTGCACTTGTTCTGCACGGACTTGTTGGATAGCGTTTTCATACTGTGACCAAGCATCGAAACCGACCCCATAGAGCTCATCCAAAGCCGAGCGCTTGGTTAAGCCCATTAAATCCTGAAGATCCAGCCGGTGAGTTCCCACAAGGTAACGCTTGGCCTGCTCCAGCTCTTCCTCCGTGACCCCTTCTGCAATGATACGCTGGAGCTGTTCTTCCAGCAGCTTTAATACTTTCTGATGCTCCTTGGGACGAGTCGCTGCGTAAATCAATATGGAGCCGGTGTCCCACCCTGGCGAATGGGATGCCCCCAAGGTATAAGATAAGCCAAGCTGCTCGCGGACGGCTTGAAAAAGACGACCGGCCATTCCTGAAAGCACTGCCGTTAAGAGATCCACGGTATAGCGATCGGGCGATGTGTATCGGGTTCCAGGAAAGCCCATGAGAATGAGCGCTTGTTCTTTTTCCATAGCCTGTGAAACGGTTTCTATGCCCTCAATGGGTTCCGATTGGAGTTGATTGGGCCAAGCAGAGTTCGTTTTAGGGGTCCTGCCGAAAGTGGTCTGAAGGCGGCGTTCTACGGAATCCGTACCGTTGAGATCTCCGGCAACGGCGATGACCATATTGGAAGGCACGATCCACTGCTGGGCGAACTGAAGGCAGTCTTGATGGGAAAGCTGAGGCAGCGTCTGGGGGCTTCCTAAGGGGTCAAAGCGATAAGGATGTCCTTTGAATAGGGCTTGACGCAATAACCGGCCGCCTACGATGAAGATTTCATCGTCCTGCGCTTGGCGCTGCTGCAAAATCAGGGTTTTCTGCACGCCTACTTCCTTTTCAGAAAAAGAGGATTCTATGACCAGCTCATGCAGCAGATTCAACCCGGCTTCTAGGTCTTCGGATAGAAGCTGAAGCGATAATCCAAAGCCGTCTCTTCCGCTGAAGGGTTCTAATCTGCCCCCTAGCGATTCGACTTGTTGGGCGATTTCTAAGGCGCTGTGTCGCCGAGTTCCCTTGGTGAGCAAATGGGCTACGAGATTAGATAAGCCTTGCTGGGACTCTGTCTCCGCGCGCACCCCGCCGCGGAAGGCAACGACAATGGAGGCAATCGGCAGCGTTCTGTCTATTCCGATGAGTGTCGTTGCCCCGTTGGATAAGACCCCCTTTTTCATATCCATTCGATGAGGAGTTTTAAGTACCCTTTGAGCTTCTTTTTCTTCTTTGACGCGCGGGTAAATCAGGGCGACTGTCTTACGGTCGAAATCGCAAAAGTGCCGGGCGGCTTCTTGCACATCCGCACGGCTGACCCGCTCGATTCCTAATACATACTGGCGTGAATAGAGGGGGTCTCCCGTTGCTGCCATCGAACTGGCTAAATCCCCTGCCCGGGACTCGATGGTTTGTCGGGAAAAGAAATACTCTGCGCGCACCCCGCGTTTTGCTTTGGCTAGTTCGGCTTCCGTAATCCCCTCTTCTTGGATCTCAAGGATGATTTGCCTAATCGCAGCCATGAGGGGTTCTACTTGTTCGCTATCGGTGCGAAATGGGATGACGAAGACGCCCGGATCATAGGGGGTGTAATTCCAAGCGGCGATCGAATGGGCCAATTGGCGCTGGTGGACCAAGGCTTCATAAAGCCTTGAGCTTCTTCCTTGGCCTAGAATATTCGCCAGAACGTCTAAAGCGTAGCCTTTCGGATCAAAGAGGCGCACCGAAGAAAAACCTAAGAATCCATAGGTAGTCTGGACAGGCAGTTGTGCAGAGACTTCCTTGCCGCTGGCTACGGGAGGTTCTTCGGCGACGATGGCTTGGCTTGGATCTATGGGTCCTCGCGGCCATGATTCAAATTGTTCTTGCACGATCTTCTGGAAGTTTTCTGCTTCCAAGTCGCCGACACAGGCCAATGTGATCTGCTGCGGATGGTACTGTGCTTTATAGAAATTCTGTAAATCCTCAACCGTCAGTTTTTCCAGTAGGGACTGGTAGCCGAGGATAGGATGCCGGTAAGGGTGCTCGAGAAAATGACGGCCAAAGAACATTTGATGGATTCTTCTATCCGGGTCATCCAGGTTCATCTGGATTTCTGAAATGATGACCGCTCTCTCCTTCTCGAATTCCGCCGGGTTAAATACGGCATGCTGCAGGATATCCGCAAGCATACCCAGCGCTTCTTTAAGATAGCGGCTTTCTACGAAGAGAGACACGCCGGTTGTATCGAAGGACGTGAAGGCATTGATCGTTCCACCATAGCTGCGCACTTCCTGCTCAATGGTTCCTGCTGGACGAGTCGGAGTGCCTTTGAAGAGCATATGCTCGATGAAGTGGGTGATTCCTGTTCCAAGGAATCGTCCTTCTCCCCGCAAGCCTCCTTTGATGCGGGCCTCTATGGCGATGAGGGGATGGCGATGGTCTTCTTCCCAAACCACCTGCATTCCGTTGTCTAAAGTCATTTGGCCAACGATGGGGATTTCTTGGGAATCGGAAAGGCTAGCAGAGTAGGATTCAGAGGGGTGCATGATCATCATACACGCAATAACCTCTAGCACTGCGAAGCGACAAAAAATTTGTTTGGCTGATGTGGCCATGAAGGGACTGCGATAGCCACGTTTGTTAGCTTGTGGTAGTGCTCGGATGGATTTATTGCTCAGTGCTACGAGCCCGCCGGCTGATCGCTTGTCTTAATTCTCGGCGCTTGCGTTCGCTGGGTTTTTCGTAATGTTTACGGGCTTTCAGCTGTTTTAAAACACCTTCCCGCTCCAGCATTCGCTTGAAGCGTCGCAAGGCCTTTTCCAACGATTCGTCTTCTCGAACCTCAACACGCGGCATTTGCCTCCCTCAAAAGTCCTTATTATAGGCTAGAAGCGCCGATCCTGTCAATCACTCCCAAAGCATAGTGGTGCCTCAGTTTGACGGGTCCTGCCGCTTCGCTACCCCATCCGTCCTCGCCGCGCCGCACTATCGGCGTCGTCGGCTGC
>JACPAW010000116.1 GCA_016180605.1 Candidatus Omnitrophota bacterium
GATAGGGCCTATCGGTGACCATCGCATCATACGTATCTGCGACGGAAAGAATCCTCGCTCCAAGCGGAATCTGCTCTCCCTTAAGGGCGTCTGGATAGCCGGAACCGTCGTAGCGTTCATGATGGTGGCGAACCAGCGTTACCACTTTTTGCAGGGATCGCACGGGCTTTACGATAGCCTCTCCGATTAACGGATGCTGCTGCATAATCTTCAGTTCATCCGGGCTTAAGCTGCCTGCTTTGAGCAAGATATCATCCCGTATGCCTATTTTTCCGATATCGTGGAGTATTCCTGCATCGTTTAACACCCGCTGCATTTCCTCATCCAACCCAAGGACGGCACCAATTCTTGAAGCGTAGTAACCCACCCGTTTGGAGTGCCCCGCACTATAGGGATCCTTGGCTTCCACCGCAAGAGCCAGCGCCATGATGGTTTCTACGTAAGTGCGCTCCACATCGAGATTCAAGCGGTAGTTTTCAATCGCCACCGCCATTTGGGAGGCGATGCTGCTCATCAGCGATTCTTCATCTTCGTTGAAAACGCGCTCTGCGTTTTCCCGCAATACCATGACCACCCCGATAGGCCGATCCCTCAGTTTCAAAGGAACGCACAAGATGGCACCCTCTTTCGCATGCCCATTTTCAAAGCCGAGGACCGTCGGACTTCCCACACCGCGCATCGTATGCCCTTCCCGCGCGACCAGACCGGCAATTCCTTCCTGCATTTTAATGCGCTTTTCGGAAACCGGGGCAAAGCCATTGCTGGACCAGGTGGTTTTGACATAAAGTTCCTGATTCTGCCCATCCACCAGAAGCAGGCTGCCCATCTGCGCTTCAAGGGCGACGACGGTATTTTCAACCACAAGATTGAGCACATTATCAATTCCTTCATAGGAAACAATCGCCGCCCCGATGCGCGTGAGAAGCTTTTTGACCAGTTGCCGCGATGCTTCCAATTCCTCAATTTTACGTTCCAAATCTTGAGTGATCCGATTGAAGGCGCGGGCCAATTCTCCAATTTCGTTTGACTCTGTAACGGGAATTTCACTCGAAATTCCGGAAGATGTGGCCGCACGCACCCTCTTACTGACCATTAAAACGGATTGGATGGTCCGGCGCACGACGAAGAAATACCCAATGAACATGGAGGCGGCAATGGGGTAGATGACGATGTCAAGAGCGGTGTGGCTGGCCATGGCCCAAACGATGAAAAGGATAGGAATAAAAGACATGAAGCCAAACGCAAGGGTCAACTTGCGCTCAAGCCCCAGCTCACCAAATGGCGAACGCCAGCGGCGGCTTATTTCCATGCGCTTAAGTCCCTATAAGCAGTCACAAAAAGGGCCCCAGCTTTAGCCATAAAAAGAGTATACCTGACCTAAAGCGGAGCCCACAAACAGCAGAACTTAGAAGGTCTCTCTCCAACCTTCCTGACGCAACAAAGCCATTTTCTTAGCCAGACCCATTGCAAACCCTCCCAACGAGCCATCGGAGCAAATCACGCGATGGCACGGGACAACCGGTGCGAAGGGATTGCGGTGAAGCGCGCCTCCTACAGCACGGGCACTGCCGGGCCGTTTGATCTTCTTGGCAACCCAAAGATAGGAACGCGTCTGCCCCCTGGGAATCCGACAGGTGGCAAGATAAACCAATTGTTGAAAGCGGCTTAAAGCCGCCCACTTCGACGCTAAAACTCCAGGAGGTGGTGGCAAACTAGTGCTTCGACCAGATTGTTTTGATGAATCGGGCTCAGCACTAGTGCCGAGCGGACCAATAGATCGACTCAATCTAGTCGAAGCACTAGCATCTAGGCTCAGAAATTTAATAGGATGGCACAGGCGGGTGGTGCCGCTGGGGGTCCCCACGCCAGCGCGCAGCCTACCGGTCGGGGCCCGCAGGGCCCCGGCCGCTGTACAGCGGCCCGGTAGGCGAGCACTGGCGTGGGGAGCAGCGGCGACAGGACCCGCCTGAAGTTGGAATTTCTGACTTGTAACACTAGCTCTCATGCCGCAGCACCTCCACGATTTTGTTCGCCAGTTTAAGAGAAATGCGTGCCGTTTGAGCGATGAGCTCGGGCTTGGCTTCCGAAAGTTTTCTCATCGAACCAAACTGCCGTAGTAATTGCCGCTTGCGCACCGGTCCTATACCCAAGACGCCATCTAAACGCGAAGCCCTCACCCTCCGGCGATGCAATTGGCGATGGTAGGTGATGGCAAAACGGTGCGCTTCGTCCCGAATGTGCTGCACCAAGTGCAGCACCGGAGATGTCGGCAGCAAAATAATCGGCTTTTCCAGTGAAGGAAGGAAGAGGTGCTCGAACCGCTTTGCCAAGCCTACCGCAGGAACGTTGAGTGATAAAGCGGCCAACTCATCACACGCTGCTTGCAATTGTCCCTTACCCCCGTCAACGAGGATAAGTTGCGGCAGTGGCAGGGCGCTTGCCAGACTTCCCCCGTAGCGGCGCCGAATGACCTCGCGCATCATCTGATAGTCATCGATTCCCTGAACGGTCTTAAGCCGAAAACGGCGATACGACGCACGCAAGGGACGGGCGTCTTGAAAAACGACCATGGAACCCACCGCGTCCTCTCCGAAAAGGTTCGAGATGTCGAAAGCTTCGATACGGTGTGGAAGGGAGGGCAATTTTAGCGCCGCCTGCAACTGTTCCAACGGTCCGCTCAGGTGCGATTTTTCTTTGGCTACGATGACGGAACTTAAGGCTTGGATTTGATCGCGCAAACGAGCCGCTTCCTCATATCGCTGAGCACCGGCTGCCTGCTTCATCCGGTTAACCAAGTCTTTAAGCAACCTCTCCCCTTTGCCTTCTAAAAACGCCACCAAGTCCCGTACGATGCGCTGATAATCCGCCTCGCCGATGAAACCTACGCAGGGAGCCAGGCACTGGCCGATATGATATTCCAGGCAGGGGCTTTTCGGAAACACCCGGCAGGTTCTCAGAGGAAAAACACGGCGCAGAAATTGAACCGCTTGATGCATAAGACCGCTATCCGGGTACGGCCCGAAGTAGAAAGCACCGTCTGCTGCACGCTTGCGCGTGATCAACAGACGAGCAAATTTTTCACGCGTCACTTTTAATAGGGGATAGGTCTTATCGTCTCGGAATGCCACGTTATATCGGGGCTTAAGCTCCTTGATCAGTTGTGCTTCCAGAAGCAATGCTTCGGCAGCAGAAGCGGTAGGCCTGACCTCCAAGTGGGACACTTGTGCCATCATCTTCGCGATGCGCGGGCTTAATTGGGCTTCGCGGATATAGGAGCTAACCCGCTTGCACAAGCTGAGCGCCTTGCCCACATACAACAAGACCCCTTGAGCATCCCGGAACAGGTAGACGCCTGGCTGATCGGGAAGCTGCCTTATTCTCCGATGAAGAGCTGAATGAATGGAATCCGTCCTAACCATCGCTTCAGTGTGACTAACTCTTGCACCCGAAATATCCAGCACCAGAAAACGTAGGTCACTACACCACCTAGAATGGCTAGGCACAGACCCAGCCATGCCGGCAGATCCCTCAGTGCCGCGTTCCAAGCCAGGCTGCAGCTAGCACCCATGAAGAGTGCTGCAAGAGACATGCGAGTCAAGGGACCCAACACGCAAGCCCACAGAGGCATGTTCAAACGACATTCTAGTGCGCGTAACAGACGGTAGGAATTGAAACTGTTGGAAATCGCCGCGGCCATGGCCAAACCGGTTACTTTAAACGGTATCATCAGAAGAATGCTCAGAATCACGTTGATGGCCATGGCCTCGATGGCCAGCCGGGTTGCGGTCCATGTGTTGCGCAGCGCATAAAAAGCTCCGGTGACGACTTTGTTTAAAGAATAGGCCAACAGCCCGACTGCATACCAGACCAACACTTGAGAAGTCATCGTGCTGGCTGCCTGGTCAAAAGCGCCCCGCTGAAAAAGACCGACGACAATCGGTTCTGCCAGCACCATGAGTCCAATGGATGA
>JACPAW010000117.1 GCA_016180605.1 Candidatus Omnitrophota bacterium
AGCTGCATGGGCTCTCCTTTTGCACAGTTGGGCACTCCCCACAATTTCCAATATTCAGGCCCAGCCACTCCGGTACAGCGGTTCCAAAATCGAGGAGTGATCCCGGTATAGAGGGGATTTTTGACGATCCGCCCGATTTTTCCGTCGATAATCTCCCATCCGATTTCCGTCGAAAACTGAAAGTTGAGCCGGCGATCGTCAATCGACCAGCTTTTGTTGGTAGCCAGAAGATACCCCTGCCGAATATCGCTGCAAAGCTCTTCGAGGCTTGCGGTTCCGGGTTCCAAGTTCACATTCGTCATGCGTACAAGAGGAGGCGCGTTCCAAAGTTCCGCTCGCATGGCCCCGCTGGAAGAAAGGTTTAATTGAGCCGCTGACTCGCGAGAGCTTAAATAACCGACGAACCGCCCCTCTCGGATGAGCTCCACGCGTTTTGCCGGAACTCCCTCGTCATCATAGCCGAAGCTTCCCACACCTGACGGCAGTGTGGCATCCGCCACAATGGTGACGTGGCGCGAGCCATACTGCAACTTTCCTAGCTGATCAGGGGTCAGAAAGCTTCCTCCTGCGTAACTTAGCTCCTGGCCCAAGGCTCGGTCCAACTCTGTCGGATGCCCGCAGGACTCATGAAGCTGCATCACGACCTGTGTGGGGTCCAAGATGATCGTTGTCTCTGCCGCTTTAACCGGTTCGGCACGCAATAGCTGCAGCACTTCTTCTTTTACAGTTTTTGCTCCGCCGACTAAGTCCAGCTGCTTGACGTATTCATAGCCTGCTTGGGCGAGTGCTCCATGATGGGAATTGGGAAAGCTGCGTGTTTGCACCTCTGAGCCAAGCTGGGCTACGACTTCCAAGCCGGCAGCACTTTCCATCAATGACTGCTCGATGCGAGCCCCATCCGTTGAAAAGAACAATTTTCGGCGCTTGCGGAAGTCCATATGGGTGCTAGCACGCACGATGGCATCGGGTCCTAGCAGGCTGGTGTTTGCCCAAAGCAAATAATCCAATTTTTTTGAAAGGGGCACTTCGAAAGGATCGATTTCAAAAGAAGAAGCATATTGGCCGACTGCAGGTTCGATGGGCGAAAGCGGTCGAGGTTTGCGATTCAATAAAGCAGAAGCTTTGGCAAGTCCAATGGCCTTGGCTGCCTGGCGCTGCAGGCTGAGGCGGGAAAGGTGCGGAGTGGCCGCAAAACCCCAAGAGCCATGCCAAAGAACCCGAATGCCAATCCCAGCGCTTTCCGAGGAGCTCAGCGCCGTCAAACGTCCTTGTTCGGCAAGGAGGTTCTCGTGCTGCAGATGCTCATAGCGCACATCGGCGTAATCGACCCCTTTTTGCTTTAGATAGCGCATGAGTCCGTTAAGCAATGCATGGGGCGGGTTTTTCTTGTCTGACATGGGGAATATCATACCCGATTTGCTTTGTCTTTGCGAAGCAGGCTATCCGTGCGTTAGAATACGTCAATGGTCCCCCCACCTTTCTGCCCCGCCAAATGGCGGGGCCAAACTAATTTCTTGCGATCCATCGGCCCTTCGGGCCGAAGAAAGGTGGGGGGATGGATTACATTCCTCGTGCGCAGTTAGAACGACCCTTCCGTCGGTTGACACCTCATTCGCTTCAAGATCGGCTGCATGCCTTGCACGCCTTAGCTAAAGCGCGGGGCATGCGTTATCGGGATGACTCAGGGCGCAGCCGGACGATCGACATCACCCTCAAACCCTGGGTGCTCACCAGCGCCCAGCTATGGCTGTTTCACCGTGTGATCCTTCAGCTAGCCGATGCGCTGGTGCGCGTCATGCATTTGCATCGTCGATTAGCCAGCGTTCGAGAAGTGATCCCGTTTGATTCGCATCGCCAAGAGTGGCTCTCTCTTTGTGCGTTGCCCAAGCAGCCGATTTTGGGCGTGGTCGGGCGCTTGGACTCAACCGCTCTCTATGACCAGCCATCCTGGAAGAATGAATTTCGAATGCTGGAGCCTAACGCGGTGGGTGTCGGCGGACTGCATTATGCCCCGACTTGCTGCTCGGTCGTCATGGATGTCGTAGGAGATTTGTTGGTCGAAGCCCTTCCGGGACGTCCGATCAGCCCTCTTCCGGACCCGCGCGCACTTTTGATTCAAGAGTTGGAAGCGATGGCCGTCCGATTGGGTCATCCGCTGAAAGCGGTCGCTCTCATTGAGAACACCGATTACAAAACCGGAACCGACGAATTTCAGCAAATCGCACGCACCCTTTCCAAGCGCGGTTTGAAAGCGATCGTGGCGGATCCAAGAGAGCTTCGGTGGTCGCAGGGTAAGCTCATGGCCAAGGAAACCGCGGTTGATTTTCTCTATCGCGACTCAGAGCTTGCGGAATTCCTGGAAATGGAGCAGGCGGGTTTCCGGCTTTCGGCGCTGCGGCAGGCCATCCGCGAAGGCAGGCTCCTTTCATCGCTGGCTTGGGAATTCGATCAGAAATCCGCCTGGGAGATCTTTACGGATAAGAATTTCAGTCGGTATTTTACTCCAAGCCAGCGGCAACTGTTCCGGGAGCATTTGTTATGGACCCGATTGGTTCGTGATGCGTGGGTTTCGGATCCAAAAGGCAAGCGGGTGGCTCTGGTGGATTATATTCGCCGCCATAAAGATTCGCTGGTTTTAAAACCCAACCTCCTCTTTGGCGGGGAAGGGGTCGTATTGGGAATTAAGGTGAGCCAAAAAACATGGGAGAAGCATTTAGAGAAGGCACTCAAAGGTTCTGAACGCTATGTGGTGCAGCAACTCGCGTGCATCGCCACCGACACTTTTCCATTATTGAAAAACGGCCAGGTTCGTTTTGAAAAGCGCTGTGCGGTCTCCGGATTCTTTTTTAACTCACGCAGCATCGGCTTAATCGGCCGCTTTTCTCCCAAACCCGTCGTCAACGTCTCCCAGGGTGGTGGCCTGGTGCCTGCACTATGGGTTCATTAAGAACCTCTCACGGCAAATAATTCCGTAATTCGTAATTCCGGGGACACATCCTTAATTCAGCTTGACCGTGCAAAAAAGTCAGTTTAGAATTTCCCCAATGGCACGCATTGCACGTATTGTGGTTGAAGATCTCCCACATCATATCGTTCAGCGAGGCAATCGCAATCAGGTTGTGTTCTTTGGCGATGATGATAGAAGGGAGTATCTACGATTGTTGGCGAGCTTTGCGAGACGATATCAGCTTGAGATTTGGGCATACTGCCTGATGGATACGCACATCCATCTGGTTGTGGTACCCAGGCGAGCAGAGGGTCTAGCCAGAGCGCTCGCGGAGACTCACAAACGTTACGCACGCAGGATCAACTTTCGTTATGGCTGGCGTGGTTATTTATGGCAGGGGAGGTTTTCGAGTTACCTAATGGATGAGTCTTATCTCTTGGCTGCAATCCGTTATGTGGAATGCAATCCAGTAGCGGCTGGCATGGTTCAGCGAGCGGAGGATTACGCATGGTCTAGTGCTCAGGCTCATGTGACCAAGCAGGCCAATCCAATTTTATCACCCAGTTTTCTCGATGAGCGAATTACGGATTGGTCAGCCTATTTGCGAGCGGATGATAAGACACCAGCGCCGATTGAGCGACATCTGGGTACGGGGCGTCCACTCGGAGCTCGGCCGTTTGTGCACAAGCTGGAGAATCGACTGGGCCGAACACTGGGTAAGATGAAGCCTGGCCCGAAGCGTTTGAAGCGAATTAAGGATGTGTCCCCGGAATTGAAGGATGTGTCCCCGGAATTGGGAGTTTGTCATGGGTGAAAGATTGGTGATGGATTTGGAAACGCAGAAGGATTTTAATGAGGTAGAAGGTCGCAAACCTGAGCTTCTGGGGATTTCGGTGGCTGGAGTGTATAGCTACGAGGAAAATCGCTATGATGCCTACCTGGAAGCGGATCTGAAGGAGAAATTG
>JACPAW010000118.1 GCA_016180605.1 Candidatus Omnitrophota bacterium
AGCTGTCCATGATCCATGGGGTGTCGGTGGAAGAATCTGTGGTGGGGTGGAAAGAATTTGAATTGGAAGTCATGCGCGATAAAGCCGACAATGTCGTCATCGTCTGCTCGATAGAGAACTTCGACCCGATGGGAGTGCACACGGGAGACTCCATCACCGTAGCCCCGGCACAGACTCTTACCGACCGCGAATACCAGGCGATGCGCGATACCGCCATTAAAGTAATCCGTGCCATCGGGGTGGAGACGGGCGGGTCCAACATCCAGTTCGCCGTGCATCCGGATTCCGGAAGGCTTCTGGTCATCGAGATGAACCCCAGGGTGTCTCGCTCCTCGGCCCTGGCTTCGAAAGCAACCGGGTTTCCCATAGCCAAAATGGCAGCTCTGCTTGCCGTAGGCTATACCCTCAATGAGCTTGCCAACGATATCACCAAACAAACGCCGGCTTGCTTCGAACCGACTCTCGATTACGTCGTCGTCAAAATCCCCCGCTTTGCCTTTGAGAAATTCCCAGGAGCAGACCCTACCTTGACCATTCAGATGAAGTCGGTAGGCGAGACGATGAGCATCGGCCGGACCTTTACCGAAGCGCTCCAAAAAGGCCTGCGGGGTCTTGAGATCCGAAAAGACGGTTGGGAATCTTCCAGTAACACCGCAGCCGACTTGTTGCGGCAAAAACTTTCGATCCCCAGCGCGGAAAGGATGTTCTATATCAAGGAAGCCCTGGTGGTAGGCTGGTCATTGGATGAACTCAACCGGCTAACGGCGATCGACCGCTGGTTTTTGCGCCAGCTCTACACGCTCGTGACAGAGGAGCAGAATCTCCGAGCTTCTTCTGATCAATTCCGGGCAGGGATGGAAGCGGCTGTAGGTAGTCCGCTGCAGGCAGGAGCTGCCGAGCTTTTATGGCGGGCAAAGCGCTTTGGATTCAGCGACCGGCAATTAGCCAAGTTGTGGGGCTTGGAAGAGACCACCGTGCGAGAGCTTCGGGAGAATTGGCAAGTGCAGCCAAGCTATTACCTAGTCGATACCTGTGCGGCCGAATTCGAAGCGAAGACGCCCTATTATTACTCCACCTATGAAAGCCCAGCGATGCATTTGGGGCATGGGGCATGGGGCATGGGACAAGAACAAGCATGTCCCCTGTCCCACGTCCCACGTCCCAAACGGAAGGTTATGATATTAGGGGGTGGCCCCAACCGTATTGGGCAAGGCATCGAATTCGATTACTGTTGCGTGCACGCGGCTTTCGCATTACGCGAAGCAGGGATTGAAGTGATCATGGTCAATTCCAACCCAGAAACCGTCTCGACCGATTACGATACCTCTGATAAGCTGTACTTCGAGCCGGTGACCCTCGAAGATGTGCTCAATATCGTTCGCCGCGAAAAACCGGAAGGCGTCATCGTCCAATTCGGAGGACAGACCCCGCTTAATCTAGCGGTAGGTTTGGCAAAAGCGGGAGTTCCGATTCTTGGGACTTCTTCGGAGACAATCGATCGGGCGGAGGATCGCGAAAAATTCAAGCGCCTGTTGGATGAGTTAGGGCTTCGACAACCTTCCAGTGGGACGGCCATGACGCTGGATGAGGCCCTCCTGACGGCTCGGTCCATCGGTTACCCGTGCCTGGTTCGCCCTTCCTATGTATTGGGAGGCCGGGCGATGGAGATTGTCTATGACGATGAGCAGCTGAAGCCTTTTGCGCAGCTGGCTTTCGATGCCTCACCGGGGTTTCCCGTGCTGATTGACAAATTTCTGGAGGATGCCATCGAAGTCGACGTCGATCTGGTAGGCGATGGCGAAGCTTACCTTATCGGCGGCATTCTCGAGCATATCGAGGAAGCCGGGATCCATTCCGGCGACAGCGCGATGGTGCTGCCCCCGCACACGCTCAGCGATGAGACGCTCTCGCAAATCCGCAAAGCCACGTATGCTTTGGCAAAAGCTTTGAAGATCATCGGACTCATGAACGTGCAATTTGCCGTCAAAGACGATATCGCCTATGTCTTGGAAGTCAATCCGCGGGCTTCCCGTACGGTGCCATTTATTTCCAAGGCACTGGGTATCGCCTTGGCTAAAGTGGCCACTCGGGCCATGGCGGGTTCCAGCTTACCGCAGCAAGGGGTTACCGAAGAAATCACTCCTCCGTTTCTAGCGGTCAAAGAATCCGTTTTCCCATTTTCCCGCTTTGCGGGAGTGGATATCTTGTTAGGGCCTGAGATGCGCTCAACCGGGGAAGTGATGGGCATCGACGAAGATTTCGGCAAGGCGTTCATTAAATCCCAAATTGCCGCAGGACAGCTGCTGCCGGCATCCGGGATAGTTTTCATCAGCGTGAAGAACCGGGATAAACGCTCGGCTATCCTGATTGCCCAACAGCTGGAGTTATTAGGGTTCGAATTGGTGGCAACGCACGGGACGGCCAAGGCTCTTCAGCGATATGGAGTCAGAGCACAGCCGATCCACAAAATCCACGAAGGCCGGCCCAACATTCTGGATCACATAAAAAGCGGCCAAGTTCAACTGGTCATCAATACGCCATCCGGAAGATTGCCGCGTGCGGATGAGATCTTAATCCGCTCGGCAGCAGCGGTTCTGGGGATTCCTTGCATTACCACAATCGCAGGTGCCCAGGCCTCGGTCAATGGAATGCGCGCATTACGCAAAAGCCAACTTACGGTTCGCCCAATACAGGAATACCACGCGCTGCTGAAAACCTGATTCGAGTGAGTCCATGGGCAAGGAACAAAGACAGTTTGAGCGCACCGACTGTCCCTTTGAGATCCACTACCGCATCGTCGGAGAGCAGTTAGAGTCTTGGCGTGCTGCTCTTAGCCTGGACTTAAGCGCAAAGGGCGCGCGTTTTAAGACCGAAGATTTTATCGAGCTGGATATGGAACTGTTGGTGCGCTTGGTGTTACCCGCCAATAGAGGAGATCTGATCGTGAAAGGGCAAGTGGTCTGGGCGCGCAGTGGCGGGCCCCGCTCTACAGAGGTTGGCATCGTGTTTATCGACGTCACTGCGGATCAGGTTGCTCAGCTCGATGAGCTCGTTCAGTTTCTGCGTTTGCGTCCCCATTGATGCGGTCCTGCCATGCCTTGTGACCTGCGCGTCAGACTCGGCTCCCTCGTTCTCCAAAACCCGGTTTTAGCTGCAGCAGGCACATTCGGTTATGGAGTAGAGTTTTCCAAAACAGTTTCCTTAAAGCAGTTGGGGGCAATCGTCATCAAGACGCTCACACGTAACCCTAAGCAGGGCAATCTTCCTCCTCGTCTTGCGGAAACGCCATCCGGCATGCTCAACGCCGTGGGGCTTCAGAATATGGGTATCGAGCCGTTTGTGCAGCAGATGCTTCCGAAACTTAAGGGCTGCGGCACGAAGATTTTGGTCAGCATTCTTGGGGAGTCCGAGCAGGAAGTCATCGAGATGGTAGAATGCCTCGACCAAGCCGAGGGAGTAGACGGCATTGAGCTGAATCTCTCCTGTCCCAACATCCAGCATAGTTCGGAGTTCGGAGTTCGGAGTTCGGAGTGGAAGGATAAGCCTGTAGATGATTCCGCACTCCGTACTCCGCACTCCGCACTGGTTCAGCGGATGGTGGCACAGGATCCTCAAGCGACGTACACCTGGGTGCAGACGGCTCGAAGGGTAACTAAGAAACCTTTAATTGCCAAACTCAGTCCAGACGTTACAGACCTGATTCCAATTGCCCAGGCAGCAGAGAAAGCCAAAGCGGATGCCCTGACGATAGCCAACACCTATACGGCGATGCGCCTGAATCCGATAACGGGCCGCTCTGTGCTGGGTTCGCTCACAGGAGGATTAAGTGGGCCTGCAATTCGCCCCCTCACCGTCTGGAGAGTGTGGTATACTGCACGGTCCGTGAAAGTTCCGA
>JACPAW010000119.1 GCA_016180605.1 Candidatus Omnitrophota bacterium
CGGATGGCGGTCAGAAACAAATTCTCATTGTGGATGACACCAAGGATATCCTGGATGTGGTTTCACGGCGCCTTCAAAGCTGGGGCTACCAGGTACTCGTAGCTTCCAGTGGCGAAGAGGGGTTGGAGATCGCCAAGCAGTCGCTGCCCGACCTTATTTTGCTGGATATCATGATGCCGCGGATGAAAGGACGCGATGTGTGCGCGCATCTAAAATCAGATCCAAACACGGCCCACATTCCCGTTATTTTCTTGACGGCATTGGGATTAGCCGATCATGTCAAGGCGGGGATGGACCTTGGAGCCGATGATTATATCGTCAAGCCTTTCGAGCCGGATGACCTGCGCGACCGCATTGCCGTTTGCTTGGCTAGGTCTAGCCGCCGCCAGCAGCCTCCCGCCCCACAGTAATCAGTCGTGTAATAAGGAGTTTGAGTGCCTACGCTAACCTACCTGAGTGTCAAAACTCACCCAGGGGCTTCTAAAGAAATGTTGATTGGTCATAGCCCGGGGCGTTTTGAGGCCTGGATTAAGGCAAAGCCGCAAGAGGGAAAAGCCAACGAAGCACTCCTTTCTCTTTTAAGCCGAATCCTCCAAATTCCTCGCAATCGGTTGCGGCTGATCAGGGGCCATAATAGCCGGCAGAAACTGTTTCAGGTGAATTGAATGGAAATCATCTCAGAGTTTTTTTCCAAATTATATGAATTCGACGCGCTGATACGCTGGGGAGGATACACGGTCTTAACCGGCATTGTATTTGCGGAGACGGGTCTGCTCATTGGTTGTTTCTTGCCAGGCGACTCCTTGCTGGTGACGGCAGGGTTGATGGCCTCTGGAACAGAGGGGTTGCATATCGAGTGGCTGATTGGGCTCTTAAGCCTTGCAGCCATCGTAGGAGACAGTACCGGTTATATGATCGGTCATCGTTTAGGATCTCGGCTTTTCGTGCGGGAAGATTCGCGGTTTTTTAAAAAGAGCCATCTGGAGCGGACCGAGCGTTTTTTTAAACGCTACGGCGCAAAGACAATCATTCTTGCCAGATTTGTTCCCATTGTAAGGACATTGGCTCCTACTCTTGCCGGTGCCGCACGGATGCGCTATCGCACCTTTCTTTTTTTTAACGTAGTCGGCGGAGTGGGTTGGGTGGCCAGCATGACCCTGTCGGGTTACTGGCTAGGACGAGCCATTCCCAATGTGGAAGAACATTTACATTGGGTCATTGCCGTGGTCATCATTCTTTCTTGTATTCCGCTGGTGCGCGAATGGTGGCAGCGGCATGCGGCAGCAAAGATGACAGAATGAGCGAAATTCCTTTGAAACCTTCAACAGAGACTCCTTCTGCGGAGTCTGCCAGCCCCGTCCCATTCGATGCCCTTGGATTGCATATCGATTTGTTAAGGGGAATCCGCGATTTGGGGTATTCGCGTCCGACTCCGATTCAAGTTCAAGCCATCCCTCCCATTCTGGAAGCTCGCGATGTCGTCGGATGTGCTCAGACCGGTACTGGAAAAACCGCCGCATTTGTGTTGCCGATTCTCCAGCGGCTTTTTCTGAGTGGGCCAGGGCGGGGAAATGTCCGGGCACTGATCATCGCTCCCACGCGGGAATTAGCCCTCCAGTCGATGGAACATCTGCGCACCTTATCCCGTTACGTGCCTCTGAGGGGTGTGGCTATTTTCGGCGGTGTCCCAATGGAGCCGCAAATCACAGCGCTCTCGCGCGGCGTCGATGTGATTTCCGCAACTCCAGGCCGCCTGCTCGATCACATTTATTCCGGGCGCATTGAATTGGCGGACCTGAAGATTCTGGTGCTGGATGAAGCTGATCGCATGCTGGACATGGGTTTTCTTCCTGATATTCAGCGCATCCTCAGTTTATTGCCTCCGAAACGGCAGAATCTTTTATTTTCCGCCACCATGCCGCAACCCATCCTGGAGTTGGCAGGGAAGATTTTGCACCATCCGCTCAAGATTCAGATTGGTGCGCGGTCTACACCCGCTGCAGGGATTCGACAGGCGGTTTATCCGGTGGCTCAACCGCTTAAGTCAGAGCTTCTTACGGCTCTTTTGAAACAGCCGCAAATGACGTCGGTTCTGGTATTCACCCGCACCAAACAATCGGCTAGCCGGGTGTCTAGTATTCTAGAACGCCGGGGTTTCAACGTCTCGGTGCTCCATGGAGACCGCAGTCAGAGTCAGCGATTAAGGGCGCTGGAACGTTTCCGCGGTGGGCGCAGCCAGGTGATGGTGGCAACCGATATTGCGGCGCGAGGAATCGATATCACGGATATCAGCCATGTGATCAATTACGATGTCCCGGCAACACCGGAGGATTATATTCACCGCATTGGAAGAACCGCGCGAGCGGAAGCAACGGGCGATGCGTTTACGCTCATGGATGAAAGAGAGAGGCCTTTGGTTAAAGCCATCGAGCACACCTTGGGGAAAGTTCTTCCGCGTGTGACACTACCAGATTTTCCCTACCGAAACATCCCTGCAAAGCCAAGCTTTCAACGCCATCCCCATTCTCATGCCCGTCGAAGGCGGAACTTCCCTCCGCATAAACGTACCTAACGCATGCCTCAGGAACACAGCTGTGATATTGTTTCCCGCGTGAATCGGCAGGAACTGCGCAATGCGCTGCAGCAGGCCCAAAGGGAAATCAGCACCCGGTTTGACTTCCGAGGTACGAGTGCAAGCCTGGACTTTGAAGAGGCAACCGGTTTATTGCGGGTCAGTGGGGATCATGCGGCGCAATTAAAAAGTGTGATTGACGTGGTGGAAACCAAGATGGCTAAGCGCGGGGTGGCCCTGAAAGCTTTTGCATGGCAGTCTCCTCAGATGCTGCCTAGCGGTGGAGTCAAGCAGGCCGCTCAGCTTCAAGAGGGGCTTTCCTCAGAGAAAGCCAAGGCCATCGTGGCTGCCATCAAGGTGCTGGGGCTGAAAGTCCAGCCGCGCATCGAAGGAGACTCTGTCCGCGTTGTCGGAAAGCAAGTCGATGACCTCCAAGTCGTAATCGCTGCTCTTAAAAAAGAAGATTTTGGTGTTGCTATCCAGGCGGATAATTACCGATAATAAGAGCTAACCAAGGGGGTGACCATGTCGGGCGGCAAAGGCTGTTGCGGGGGTTGCAAGGTCGTAGGATTGCTGGTCGGACTAGGGGCTCTTAATTGGGGTGTGATCGCATTGGCGCAAGTGGATTTGGTGGCCAAATTATTCGGTGAAATGACGACGATGACTCGCGTGATTTATGGGATCATTGGGTTGGCAGGACTCTTAAAGCTGGTGTCATTCGTCAAGTGTTGTCCGTGTAATAAGGAAGGTTCCTGTACGCCGAAGTCTTAGAGCGCCTATCAGAAAGATTATGAGCGCTCTGGCTCTAGGTGCAAGGTACAAGGTTCAAGGTAAGTTCCTGCCTTCAGCCTAGTGCTTCGACAGGATTGACCTGACGGATTCTCAGGGGGTCAATCCTGCTCAGCACAGTGGTGAGCCATCCATCAAAACAAAATGGTCGAACCACTAGAGCAGACTGTAAGATAGACACTGGACAGCGAGAAGATAAACCCTCAAGAAAGTAGTCCCGGTTCAAGGCGAGCCTCTCCTGGGGAGTCCATTCCTTTAAGCGCCCCAGGGGAAGGCTCCGTGCTGATTTTTTCCAATCCGCAGGATCCTCAAGGGCCTGCCATCGCAGGCCTGCGAACCCTGGCACCTTCTGCAAGCATTCCCCTCTACCGCCATGCGACAACGGATGAAATCTGGTTTATCCACAAAGGCCAAGGTCGCTTAACCCTCAATAGCCAAACTCGCACCGTTGTCCCCGGTGCTTCCATTTATTTACCGGCTCAAGCCTGGCGCAGCTTACGCAATACGGGAACCGG
>JACPAW010000120.1 GCA_016180605.1 Candidatus Omnitrophota bacterium
TGTCCCACCATCTGGCCAGACACTGCCAAAACCGGCACATCTTGGAACAAGGTCAGCGTCACTGGTTCCCCCTGTTTGTCCTTGGTGGGCACATTGACCGTCCAAACAAGATCCACCGTATCCCCAGGACGCACGAAACCTCCAACCCCGCTGAGCGCATCGACTCCGATCGTCACTGCCCTCATTCCCTTCGGCGTCATTTTCGATAATGTCTCAGGCGCAGGACCGCGCCCTGGCTCACGAACTTTATTGCGCAGCAGTTGCTCTCCTTGAGCAATAGGGGCTACGGCAATACGCCCGATAAGATCGCCGTTATTAGGCGTTGCGAAGGGTTGAACGAAATCTTGTGGAATGGGCTTTAATGCCAGATCATCCGCAGCAATCGTTTTTCCTTCTGCGATATCCTGCTTGGCAACCCAGACTTCAATCGGGGGCTTGTAGGTGCCTTTAAGCTTCGTGCGCTCTGCTTCCAAAAGCTTCCATTGACCAGCCCAGAAATTGCGGGCAAGGCTTGCCGCAACTAGTCCGATAGCCACGGCGAAAATAAGAGGAGGTAATATTCGTTTCAGCATCGATCGATTTTACTGAGGAATCCCTTTCACGCGTTCTGGAAACTGCTCGATCTTCGCTTTCGATCGCAGCTCGTCCGTCTGGTCCACCAGTTTCTGAAGCTGTAAGAACTGCTTGATGTTATCCGATACCTCAACTAGTGGCCGCTGACGACCCGGCTTGCGCTCCGCCAACTGGAAGATGTGGTAATTTCCGTCGGCACCCTTGACATAATGGCTGACCCCACCCACCTTGTCGATTGCAAAGGCTGCTTGTTCCAAAACCTGGTCCTTCAAATCGCGGATGGATTCGTCGCTAGGGGCAAAGATTGCCTTCTCCGCAGAGCGCATGGCCCACTGCTTCGTCAGCGGCCCTTGCGCCTCCTCAGGATGCAGCGAAACCTGCTGGGCAACGCTTGCAAAGTCCACCCCCTCTAGCAACTTGACAAGTGCCGCCTTAGCTTGTTCCTCTGAGGAAACGGCAAGCTGCCGAACCTTGATCTGTTCCGGCTCCCGAAAACCCTGTTGGTTGGTACGATAAAACTCTTCGACTTCCTCTTGTGTTACATTCATGCGGCCTAATTGCGAGCGCACCCATTCCTGCCCAAAAAAAGTCCGGTAACGGTACCAGAAAAGCTGCTGGACCTCGCTCTCGCGATCGATGCCCCGCGCCGTAGCATCCTGCGTGCGCAATTCCGCAACGATGAGGTCGTTGACCACATCATGCAGATCGTAGCGGTTAGGATCATCCGTCTCCGGCAGCGGTTCCCACTTTTGATCCAAGGTCTCCGCCGTTGCGCGAAGCTCTTGAATGGCAAGCTCTATGTCTTTTTTGCTGATCGTCGCTTGATTGATGGTGGCAATAATCTCTGAAGGAGGAACCACGGGTCTTGAAGGAACTGCCGTTGAGGTTTGAGAAGTAACAAGAGAATCGGAACCGGTTGAGCCAGACGGCTGGTTCCAAGGCATTCGTTCGCATCCTACTGCCATAAGCCCGATTGTCAGAGGAAGAGCAACGGAGTAAGCCCAATGGAACGCGTTTAATACACCGTGCTGTCCTCCTACTCTCTTTGGAAATTTCCCTCTCATGGAGTTCCTCCCTTCAGTCCCACTAGTTCTGATTTGCGAAGCAAATCAAGTGGGACTCCTATAGCCACCCTGCGTTATGCCACAACCCATGCCGGTATTTCCACATTATTCAATCGGAAACGCTCAATAAACTTCGGCTTTACCCCTGTGTATCGATGGTTTCCAGAAAGACGTCCTTGCTCAGAATAGGTTTGCGCTTCGAAAATAAACAGATCCTGGAGTTCAAAACCTATGGGTGTCGTTCCAATGACCTGGGCGATTGTGGCAACACGGCGGCTCCCATCGGCATACCGGCCCATGTGGATTACAATATCCAGCGCACTCGCAATTTGCGATCGGCAGATTTGGGTGGGAAGATCCAAGCCGCTCATGAGCATCAGGGTTTCCAGACGCTCCAAAGCTGCAGGTGCGGAATTGGCATGCAGCACGGTGATGACACCATCATGGCCCGTATGCATGGCCTGCACCACATCGAGGGCTTCTCCCCCACGCGCTTCTCCTAGAATAATCCGATCCGGCCGCATGCGTAGCGCATTACGCACCAGCGTCCTCAAAGAAATCTCCCCCCGTCCTTCCAAGTTAGGCGCACGGCCTACAAGGCGGATCCAGTGCTGCCGATTAGGCAGATCCAATTCTGAAACATTCTCAATCGTGATGACGCGCTCTTGCTGTGGAATGTAAGTAGAGAGGATGCCAGCGAGGGTTGTTTTTCCGGAAGAAGTGCCCCCGGACACGACCATGTTAATTTTCGCCTTCACACACGCTTGCAAAAAGTCAGCCGCCTGTTGAGAAAGGGCCCCGGTGGCCACAAATTCCGACATGGTCCATTCTCTAAGGCGCCGGCGGATGGTCATCACAGGACCGTTAAGGGTAAGGGGGGGGATAATCACGTTGATGCGGGAACCGTCACGAAGGCTGGCATCGCACAGAGGATTGGATTCGTTGACGGTCAGACCCACGGATCCTAAAATCCGTTCAATGACCATCATCAAATGGTTGATATTGTGGAATCGGGCATCGTCATGCTGCAGTTTTCCGTTCCGCTCCACGAAAATCTGGTCAGGGCCATTGACCATGATTTCCGTAACCGTCGGGTCCGTCAATAAAGAAGCCAGAGGACCAAAACCGACAATTTCTTCTATGATATCTTCAATGAGTTGCGTTTCTTCTTCCTTTCCCAAGGAAGAACCCTGGCCGGTCCCACTTATCCCTTGAAGGGCTTGCCGTAATTGCACTTCCAATTGTTCACGCGTCTGGCCTTCTGTAGAATGGCCGTCCCAAAGATGCGCCAACCGTATCTTTAGTTGAGTCTTAAGCCGATCATGGGAGGAGAGGGGTTCTTTCGCCATACCCTCAATCTATTTTAGGAAGCTCCGGGTAAATGTGATCGAATGTCCAGCCAAAGATGGATCAAATTCGCCATTAACCAGAAGGAGTAGAAATACAACCCCGCGGCCACAAAGTTCAATAGTCCGACAGCACGCGCTGGAATCTCAACCCCACCTACTAAAATGGGATCTCCGCCACCGATGACAAGAATCAAACCCGTAATCACCTGTAGCGCAAGTGCTACCCAGGCAAGAACTTTGAAAACTACAATGCTCGCCTGCAAAAACCGGTACGGTGCCGCCATGATCTGCCTCCTTGGTCTGTGAGGGGTTATTTCACTCTGCTAGTATAGCATCCCCGGCGGATCCCCAAAAAGAAAAACAAGGCACCTCTTCGGTACCTTGCAACCATTGCAATGCCGTGTCGAAAGATTGGGAGTCTCCCTATGTCAGTTGTTCTCGACGGCCTTGGGCACAAGCGCGGAAAGCATCTTTGAAATTATTTCCAGTCGCTCGTATAAATCTTCATGTTGAGCACCATTCAGTAAATTTCTGCGCTTTGCCAATTCGAGTAGGGGCACGCACTCGAAAGCTGAACCTCGACTAATCCGGAAAAAGTTTGCTCGATCCATCTTGTGATATCGTCCGTTGCCCTCTGCGATATTGGCTGCGATCGACGTCGCGGCTCGGTTGAGCTGATCCGCTAAATAAAAGTGACCGCGAGGAAAACACTCTGTGATCTTGCTGATAGCATCAGCAAGATCGAGAGATCTTTGATAAACTTCTAGCTTTTCAACAAGAAAAGACATCTCTTTTCTGATATTGGAACATTGGAGCATTGGACCGCATTAGAAATTGTCACTTTTCCTAATTTCCAATGTTCCAATTTCTA
>JACPAW010000046.1 GCA_016180605.1 Candidatus Omnitrophota bacterium
CGGAACTCCAAAGATCATTGGAGCTGGAGCGGACGGAATCATGGACACCAGCGATGACGTCATTCTTCCTGCCTCCTCCCTTGGCAACCTCTACTTCTTTACGGGGAGGGAATATGATCCAGAATCAGGCCTCTACCACTACCGTGCCAGGACCTATGATCCTGGAACAGGAACCTTTCATCAGGAGGATCCACTTTGGGGAATTTCCACAAATCCGAGTACACTGAACCGTTACGCTTATGTCGCGAACAATCCAACCAATTTCGTTGATCCGCAGGGCACTTCTCTTCTCGCAGTTACGGCAGCAATCCTGGCTAGTGTAATGATCTTCCAACAGGTTGTGCTTCCTTTAGCGACTATAACCAAATTGAACAGCCAAGAGTATGTACAGGCAGAACTGGAGCAGAGGATTGAGCGTGAGAAACGGGCTAGGGAGGTATGGGGGCAGGAACAGTGTCCGCTAACAACAGACCAAAATGATGCGAAATTGATTCGAGATGACAAAACCTCTACCGGAAATCGTCTAGAGGAGTTGACAGAGGAAGCTCTTGGCTACGTTGAAAACCGCCGGGAGGAACCACACGAACCTGAAGGGTACTCGGACCGGTCAATCCTCCCAGAACCGTCTTCAACACGTTTGCGTTCACGTCCCCAGCAGCCGGTCATTCCTCGTATGCCGAGGGGCCGCTAAAGGAACGTTACAATCAAATCAGTTGACATTACAATTGTAAGAGAAAGATTATTGGAGAGTCCGTCCTTGCCTACACAAGGGGTGAGATGATGGGACGAAACCTCAAACTGATCTTGGGGTTAGGATGGATTCTGATAATTGCTGGTGCGGCATTGGCTCTAGCAATGTTTTCTGTGCTTCAAGAACACAAATCATTAGGAGATCCGAGTACATATCCAGAGAACTTTCAAGTTATGCGGAAATATCTTATTGAAAGATACAGTAAGCTCCCAGGGCTGGAAGACCTTGCCACGCATCCCGATCCCCATGCACGATGGCGGCAATATATTGCTCACAGTTGTATGAGGGGTTTTGCCCTCCTACTCATTGGTGTTGGGCTTGTAAGTCGAAGGCCATGGGGACGATATTTCGTACTTGTCATTACACTTAGCGCAGTCATTGCCACATGCATAGAAATGGCAAAGCTGAGTGCAGGTGGAATTCCATTAGCACGGTTGCTCCTCAATAGGCTAGGCGTTCTTGGTGGCGCAATACTATTGTTCTCTTGGTACTGCTTCCCAAGTAATAGAATGTATTTTCGGAAAATAGGGGACGGTTTGGACTCAAGCTCCTAGTGCAACACCTGATATCCTGGTCCACCCAGGAGAAAGGAGTTGCACATGCCGAGGTATCACCGTCTGAGTCTAATGGAGCGTGAGGAACTCAGTCGCATGATCGCCACGGGGGCGAGTCTGCGTACTATCGCCCGGGTCCTGCACCGCTGGCCCAGCAGCCTCTCACGCGAGTTGGCGCGGCATGCGCCCTCGCGCATAGCCTATCGGGCAGTCCGCGCCCATGCCCGCGCTCGGCGATGCGCTCGGCAACCGCGGCACCCACGGAAGCTGGCCGCTTCCCCGCGACTGCGGCACACGGTCTTTGCGCTCCTGGCCCAACACTGGTCGCCCGAACAGATTGCACATGGCTTGCCTGTGCAGTATCCTGGCGATCCGACCATGCGCATCTCTCATGAAGCTATCTATACGTATTTGTACGTCTTACCCCGGGGTGCTCTGCGGAAAGAGCTCCTGCGGGCTTTGCGGCACCACCATCACGTCCGACGCCCGCGCAAGATGCTACGCCTGAAGTCCCGACCGATCCAAGACTCCATCAGCATTGAGGAGCGTCCGGCAGAGGTGGCGGATCGAACGGTGCCAGGGCATTGGGAGGGCGATCTGCTCATGGGCCATGGCAATGCCTCTGCACTCGGTACGCTAGTCGAACGTACCACGCGCTTTACGTTACTCGTCCCCCTGACCTCCAAAGGCGCAACGAGTGTCCGCCAGGCGTTCGCACATGAACTGCGCACATTGCCCCAACAGTTACGACGATCGCTCACCTACGACCAAGGCCAGGAGATGGCCGAGCATCGCCTCTTTACTCAGGCGACGCAGATTCAAGTCTACTTCGCGCATCCCCATTGTCCATGGGAGCGGGGCACGTGTGAAAACACCAATGGACTCTTGCGCCAGTTCTTCCCCAAAGGGACGCGATTTACAACCTTCACACGGCGCAATATCAAACACGTACAGAAGCTCTTTAATCGTCGACCCCGCGAGACCCTGGGGTGGCGGACACCCGCGGAGGTGTTTGCGGAACTGTTGCACTAGCAACTTGAGCGCACACGGTTCTTATTTTTGAGATGCTTCCATGCCACGACTTGCCCGCCAGTTGACTGATGATAGCTGTTACCATGTGATCACGCGTGGCAACAACCGCGCTGCCGTATTTCATGAACCCGCCGATTATCAGCGCTATGGTCAGTTGCTTTTAGAGTACTTGCTACCCAATAGAGTACAGCTCTACCACTATTGTCTGATGACCAACCATGTCCATTTAGTTGTTCGGGCAGCAACGGGTGCCGGACTAAGACAGGCTATGCAAGGCCTCAATCTACGCTATGCTCTTGCCTATAAACGCAAGTACGCCCACACAGGTCACTTCTGGCAGGATCGCTTCAAAAGCCTGCTCATTGCTGAAGATGCCTACCTGCTGCAATGCGGTGCCTACGTTGATCTTAACCCCGTTCGAGCACGCTTAGTCCATCAACCACAGGTATATCCCTGGTCCAGTGCGCGTGTATATACGGATGGAGTAAACGATCCCCTAGTGGTTCCGAATCCTAGCTATCTCGCTTTGGGCAGTAGCAATCCCGAACGGCAGACTCGTTACCAACAGTTTCTGTCCGACCAATTGCAACAACCCATTCAGGATGATATTGCAACGGGCTCTACTGCCCATCTGCGGCAGCTAGCTTCTTTTACCGGAACGAGCCTGCCAATGAAACGACGAGGTCGTCCCTCAAAAGAAGCAACCATGCTGACTTCATGAAAATAAGAACCGTCCCCGATTTTCCCGATTTTCCAATCGAACCAACTTGACGCATCCGAGCAGTCTGTGATATCCTCCTAGTTGGAAATCCGAGAATTCAGGAGGGATTATGAACGCCAAGATCATCACCTCGCCCGTTGGCGCAAAAGCCCAAGTCACACTGCCGAAGTCCGTGCGAGAGGCGTTGCACTTGAAAGCACAGCACGATCTGGTGGGTTTCGTGATCCAGGGAGGCCGTGTTGCCCTAACTCGTATTGAACCTGTGCCCTCGACCGATCCGTTTACGGAAGGGGAGTGGAAGAAGATCGAGCGGCTTGCTGCACAAACACCCGCTGCTAGCTGCGAGAATGCGGCTGAATCCTTGCACTACTTGAAGCGTCATCTTAGCCGCCGTGGCTGATGCGGTATGTCTATCAGCCGTCATTCCTCGAGTCTACCCGTCTACTCTCCCGCATACGATCCGCTAAGCTCTTGAAGGCTATCGAGAAATTCCAACACGCTATTGAAAACCACCAGTGGCCGCAAGGCTTAGGGATGACACACCTGCGGAACGACTATTTTGAATTTCGCATCGATATCCAGATGCGAGTGATCTATCGCCGTGCTGGAGATTTGGTTCATTACGTCCTCTATGGAAGCCACGATCAGATCAGGCGCTTTCTGAAGGCGCTCTGAGTGTTACGGAAATGCTCAAGAGTTGCG
>JACPAW010000047.1 GCA_016180605.1 Candidatus Omnitrophota bacterium
CTGATGGATTTTTTGTTCCCGAACCAAGGAACGCACCGCGTGATTGGCCAGTAGCACCTCGGATGCCAAGACACGGCCGCGTCCGCTGGCTTTTGGAATCAACTGCTGGGACACAACCCCCAATAGCTCCATGGATAACTGGACACGAACTTGGCTTTGCTGATGGGAGGGAAACACATCCACGATACGGTTCACCGTTTGGATCACATCTGAAGTGTGCAAGGTAGCTAATACCAAGTGGCCGGTTTCTGCGACAACGAGTGCCGTTTCAATAGTCTCCAAATCCCGCATCTCACCGATTAAAATCACATCCGGATCTTGCCGCAATACATGCCGAAGTGCTTGGGCGAATGATTGCGTGTCGCTGCCCACTTCCCGCTGATCGATGATCGAACGCTTGCTGGTATGCGTATACTCGATCGGATCCTCGATTGTCACAATATGGAGACTGCGGTTGCTATTCAAATAATCCACCATGGAAGCCAAGGTTGTGGTCTTTCCTGCCCCTGTTGCTCCAGTAATCAAAACAAGTCCTTTGGGTTTCTCGCAAAGCTCCGTAACGACTTTGGCAGGCAGACCAAGCTCATTGAAACTTAAAATACGGAAAGGAATCATGCGAATGGCCACCCCTATATAGCCTTGCTGCACGAAATAATTGGCTCGGAACCGTGCTAGGCCTTCCACGGAGAAGGAAAAATCCAGTTCCTTCCAACGCTCAAATCGCTCCACCTTTTCAGACGAAATGAGGCTATAGGCTAGCTCTTTAACGTCGTCGCCCGAAAGAGGAGGATACTCCATAGGGATTAGCCGTTCATCCAGCCGCAAATGTGGCGGCAAATTAGCACTTAAGTGCAAGTCGGTTGAACCTTGCTCTACCGTCAAACGAAGCAACACTTCCATGGAAGGCTTAGTCGTACTGGCCATTATTCCTCCTGCTGCTTCAAGTTCTCTTAAACAGCTTCGCCGCTTCGCCACCTCGCCCGCGATGCATCATGGCATCGACAATGCGCTGTTCAAACTGTTCCGGAGTGGTCACCCCTTCACCCGTTAACGAAAGCCGTCGAAGGGCGTTGACCATCGCCGCAAGGATTTGTGTACGCGTTAGCTTCAGTCCCGATGAAAATTGCGCGTCTTTTCCAATCTTATCCAGATAATCCACTTGCTCGCGGTTAAGCGAAGCAATCACCCGATGGGCGGGAAAAACACCCGTATCCTGGCGTCGTCCATCGGCTGATCGATTCTGTTTCATGTGATCCTCACACAAAAAAAAGACAGACAACCGGAAGAAGGGAGTCTGTCATGGCTCCGCGGGTAGCCCTCGCTATCCTCACACCTGTTGCTGGCCGAAGGCCGGATCGCTATGCGATCCAGGTCGGCCTTGCCGACCTGCAACAGGTGTGGGGATCGGTGGCTTTGCCCCGATGCTTCATGCATCGGGCCCCGTCCGTCTTACATCCGGGGGCCCCTCTCTTACGAGACACGCCACACTCATTGGCGTGTCCGCCACGTTTTGTGGCGGAAGTTTGCCCTTTTCACACGGAGAATTGTGTTTCGTCGTCGAAACACAGGTCTTTTAAATTGTCGGAGGAACTATACCACACCTTGCACAAAAACATCAAGTCCACTTTCCAACAAATCACTTAATCGCGTATGATCACAGTGTCCTTTTGCTGTTTTCACCTTTCGGATCGATAAATGCTTTGGAGAAGCCCCAATGCAAACCAAAGCGTCACCATCGAGGAGCCGCCATAACTGACCATTGGAAGCGGAACCCCCACCACGGGCAGAAGACCCATGACCATGCCCATGTTCACGCATGCCTGATAACCGACCCATGAGAAAATACCGACAGCAAAAAGCCGGGCATTAGGATCCGAGGAAAGCATGGCCAGCCGTACGATCCGCGTCAATAATAACCCGAATAGTCCGACTACAAAAAGGCACCCAAGAAATCCCCATTCCTCGCCGATGACAGAAAACAGAAAATCGGAATGCCTCTCTGGAAGGAAACTGAGTTGATTTTGCGTTCCCGCAAACCAGCCCCTCCCCCAGAGCTGGCCGGAGCCTATGGCAATCGTAGATTGAATGATTGAAAAACCCGCACCGAGCGGGTCAATTTGCGGGTTGAGAAAAACGAGAAGCCGGTCACGCTGGTAACCGTGGAGAAAATGCCACCCAACCGGCATCGCAATCAGACCGGCCAAAAGCAGCACGATGCTAGAGCGTCGGGAAAGGCCGGCAACCCACGCCACTCCGATCCAAATGGCCCCAAAGACTGTAGCAGAACCTAGATCCGGCTGTGTTAAAACGAGAATTGCCGGAAGTCCGACGAGAATCGCTGAAAAGGCAAGTCTGCCTAGCGGCAGTGGACGCAGCTGCCCTGAGAGCGTTTGCGCCAGAAGGGCTACGGTAGCCAGTTTCGCGAATTCCGAAGGCTGCAGGCTGAATCCAAAAACCGAAAGCCAGCGCGATGCGCCCAGACGAACAGCCCCAATCCAGTGGACCAATAATAAAACCAGCAGGGCCAGCACATAGATCATAGGAGTCAATTCCAGAAACCTCCGGTAGGAAAACTGCGCGACAATCCAAGAAACCACAAACCCTGCTGCGATCCAGAATAAATGCCGGACTGCCAGGGCAGGATTGAGTGCTGCAGTTGCACTTACCATTGCCACGGCACTCATGAGAACCAGTCCCAATGCAGAGGCCCAAAGCAGGTAATCCCAATCGCGGAAAAAATTCATGGTGCCGCACCCGCTAGATGTTCACAGATAAGACGCGCCATATAGGCAGGAAGATCTCCTCCGGAACCCCCGTATTCGGCAACAATGGCCATGGCCGCTTTCGGCTGATCTACAGGACAAAATCCCACAAACCAGCCATGCGTCATTCCAGGAAGGTGCGTTTGCGCAGTCCCTGTCTTTCCAGCGATGCTGATCAATTCGCTAAAAGCTCGGTGCCCGGTTCCTGCGGGATGTTTGACGACGGCAAGCATCCCTGCCTTGATGGCTTGCAGCGTTTTGCCAGACCACTTCAGTTGCTTCTTTGGGGGCCGATGCGGCAACGTTTCCCCGCCCACGGAGCTAACCACCCAAGGTTCAACTAAGCTTCCATTGGTGCCAATCGCAGAGGCCATCATGGCTGCCTGCAAGGGGGTTACTAAAATGTCTCCTTGGCCGATAGCAAGAAGGGCTACCTCTCCTTCCATCAGGCGCCGTTGCGGCAAGCGGCCGGGTTGTTCCTCGAGGGGCCAGCCGATTTTATGAGAAAGACCTGCCTGCTCCATGGCAGAACGCAACGGGGCAGCTCCCAATCGGCGCCCAATCTGCATAAAATAGACGTTGCACGATTGCATGATTGCCTCGATGAGCGTCATCGGGCCATGACCATCCCGATTCCAACAATGGAAAGTTCTATCGCCAATACGCAACGCACCAGGACAGTGAATGGTAGTCGAGGGCTGTATCAATCCCTGCTCCAGCGCTGCAGCGGCAGTCATCAGCTTGGCTATGGAACCAGGGGTATAGACCCCAGCGGTAGCGCGGTTGAGCAACGGGGATTGAGGGTCATCCAGCAGCTGTCGAATCGTTTGGCTATCCGATTGGAGGAAACTTTCTGGGTCAAAAGAAGGATTGCTGACCATGGCCAGCACGGCACCGGTATTGGGATCCAACACCACACACGCCCCTGCCTGGGAACCAAAAGCTTCTGTCACCAAACGCTGAAGGGGCGCATC
>JACPAW010000048.1 GCA_016180605.1 Candidatus Omnitrophota bacterium
GCTCCACCGAATTGTTTTCATATCACAGAGCGAAGCAGAACGCGTTATTTCTCATTCGGTAGGAGGTCTAGTTTGTTTGCTGTTATTGAGTCCTTCAATCGAAGGAATCGCTGCCAACGGGATACCGGCTAGCTACGAAGAATGCTTAAGAGATAAAAACCAAACCAGCGAAATTTCGCAGCTGCGCTGCATCTATAGCTTGCCCCTTGAGCCGACCCAGCGTACAGTGGAGTGTCTGACACAAACTGAGGCGTATCGATCGTGGGCGGGTCAATCCTGCAATGCCACTCACGATGAAACCGGATACGGTTTATCCTGCGGGCAAACGAGGGTCGGCATCCACGATCTTCCTTGCGAACTTATCTTTTATAGCCCGGAGTACGCTTTTCCAGCGGATTTTATCGAATGCCAGAAACGCTCAGGAAAGATAAGCCCCACCTATACCGGTGATAAGATCTGCAGCATTGAGATCGAGCTGCCGCCTTTTTACGGGCAACCTAATAAAACCGTAGTGAATCTGGAAGTTGGACAGAGACTCATGGAAGCCTGCCGTGTGCAAGGGGGCTTCTACGAGTTAGCACTAGGTGAGCATCCACAATGTTACGCCGCTTTCGTAGAGGCAATGACACAGGAAGCTTGCGAAGCAGCCCGTCATCGGTGGGTGCAGCTGCCAGCAGGTGCTTTTAGATGCATGCCATAAGGTAAGAAAGATGACCCCTCATTTGCCACTTGCTCGAAAATATCGGCCTCAGACTTTTGCGGAACTCATCGGCCAGCCGCACGTGGCTGCTACACTCACTCGTGCCATCGAAAGCAAACGGATTGCCCAGGCTTATCTGTTTGCCGGCATGCGAGGAGTGGGAAAAACTTCGGCTGCGCGCATTCTGGCCAAGTGCCTCAACTGTGCGAAGGGCCCGACCGCCGAACCATGCCATCAGTGCCCTAGCTGCACGCAGATTACCGCGTCTACATCATCGATGAAGTCCATATGCTCACGATGGAAGCCTTCAACGCCCTCTTAAAGACGCTCGAGGAGCCCCCGGCGCACGTGAAATTTATTTTTGCCACAACCGTTGCCTCCAAGATTCCGGGGACGATTCTCTCGCGCTGCCAACGCTTTGATTTCCGCCGCATGGATATGACCACACTGGTTGCTACCTTAAAGAAGCTAGCCCAGGCGGAGCGCATCGAGATCAGCGAAGCAGCCCTTTTCTCTATTGCTCGCGCCGCTGATGGCAGCTTGCGCGATGCGGAAGTCGCCCTCGAACAAGCATCCAGCTTTGCCAAAGGAAAAATCGAAGAGGATGACGTAGCAGAGCTTCTTGGAAGTGTCGAATCGGAAGCCCTCTTTGCTTGGGGGCAGGCGATTTTGGAGAGAAATGCAACGCAAACGCTTCAATTATTGCTTGCCCAGCTGGATCAAGGGCGAGATGCCCCCCAACTGTTAATGAGCCTGTTGCGGCATTTCCGAAATCTGCTGATCGTTTCAAGCACCGCGGCCTCTTCTTCTAAAGGAGAATTACGCTCACAGTTAGTCGATGAACCCGAAGAGCGCCTGATAGAATTGGAAAAGCAAGCCCAGTCGTTTTCAGAACAAGAATTGTTGTTGATTCTTCAGATGCTCAATGGAGCCTATGATTTGGTGCGGCGCAGCCCGATGGGCAGGCTGGTCTTGGAAATGGTGTTGCTCAAGCTCGCTACACGCGAACAATGGCAGTCTCTGGAACAAATCAGCCGCCGCTTGGAGGCCATGCAAGACCCGGCTCGCGTTCATGTTTCTGAAGCATCAGAGCAAGCGGCTGCAACGGTGGAACCTTCATCTGATGTGATAACGAGCGAAGGAGAAGGAGTCCGTTTGGAAGCGATCGTTTCTTTGTGGCCGGAATTTCTCGAAAAGCTTGGCCAGCAGAAGATGTCCCTTTCTGCCTATTTGGCGGATTCAAGGCCGGTTGCTCTTAAGGAAAACGTGCTGACAGTGGGGTTGCCCAGCTTCTCGCTTCATCAAGAAGTGTTAAGCCACAGCGACAATCGCAAATTGATCACGAATCTCCTCAACAGCCTTTGTCAAAGTCATCTGACTATTACTTACACGACACTCACAGAATCTCCCAGTGAACAACTCAGCAAGCCAAGCACGACTACCCCTGCTGCAGCTCCGACGGTTGTCCAGGATATTGTGAAGATGTTTAACGCCACGTTGATCGACCGTCCACGCACGGCATAATGACTTACGCCAAGCCCTTAACGATGTTGTTGCAAGCGCTGGAGCGTCTGCCTGGAATCGGCCCGCGTTCTGCAGAGCGCATTGCCTTTTACTTGCTGCGTACCTCCCGCGAGGAGGCACGGCAGCTCGCCCAGGCTATCGTCGATGTCAAGGAACGCCTGCGTTTCTGCACCTTATGCTTTAATCTCAGCGAAGCAGACCGCTGCCCAGTCTGCCAGGATCCTGCCCGCGATCCTTCAATCATTTGTGTCGTGGAAGAGCCCAAAGATGTTTTAGCCATTGAAAAGACGGGAAGTTTCCGCGGACTCTATCATGTGCTTCTGGGAGCGATTGCTCCCCTTGAAGGGGTCGGACCGGAACTTCTGAAAATCGATGAACTGCTGCATCGCCTTTCCGAGGGGACCGTTCAAGAAGTAATCGTGGCTACCGATGCGGATAAAGACGGGGAAATCACCGCCGCTCATCTTTCCAAGCTGATTCGTGGAAAGCCCATCCGGCTCACCCGGATTGCCTCTGGGATTCCTGTTGGCAGCCATCTGGAATATGCGGATCAGGCCACCTTGGCGCGCGCCTTAGAAGGGCGGCGGGAGCTTTTTTAGCACCCCTATGAGAATCTTGGTGCCGTTTTTGGCCATCGCAGGCTTGCTGGCTGGCGGCTATTGGTACCTGCGAGCGCATCCGGAAATTCTGCCAAGCAACATCAATCTTCATCCTGTCATCCAGTCGTCTCCTTCAGCGCAAAAAACCCCCGCAAAAACATCTTCTGCGCCATCTCAGAAACCACCTGTATCGAAGCCAAAGCCGAAAGCCCAACCGAGAGCAAAGAATAGCGGTGTGCCACAGCAAACCAAGCCGCCTTCTCCGCCGCCGGATCCGGCAAAGCAGGTCACTCTTTTTTTGGCCAATGGCGGGGCAGTTACCGGAGAACTGGTGAGTGAGACGGCCCACGAAGTGACGTTGCGCTGGGAATATGGGGACGTCAGCTTTCAGCGTTCTGAAATCAAGCAGCTGATCCGCGGCAAAGAAGGCACGGGTGAAGATGGGTTGGTCATGCCCTGGGAGGCAGAGCACTCCAAGATCGACTGGTCCTACCAGAATGACGTGGTCATCAAGCTGATGCGGGGTACGGTCGTGGATGCCAAAATTGTCGATGTCAAACCCAATGAAATCTTTCTGCAGCAAATTCTTCCCAATGGAGGCAGTGTGGAGCACACCATCGCCAGAAAGGACGTCGAACAGCTATTGTTTAAACCCGTGCAGAACGAGCGTTCAAAAGCAATCGAAGAGAGCTTAAAGACGATCTTTCCCAAAATGAGCTGGTACGCAGAGGGTCTTTTTACCATCGTTACCGACTCTACGCCGCCTACGGTGCGTGAATATCGGCGCACGGTGCGGGAGCTTGCGACGGAGTGGTACCTGGCCTTCTTCCCGCTTCTTAAAAACCGCAGCCCTTCTGCCGAGCATTACATCGTTGTCTTCGAAGACCTAAACGCCTATGCGACCTATGCTTTGACGGACGGAGTACCCGGGTGGCTTGCCGTCGGCTATTTCAATCCGGAGGACCAGGTGCTTTACTGCTTTAATGTGGTCGGTGGACGCTTCTCCGAGCTTCTGTACGAGGCGTACTTGGGCAGGTTCCGTGGCTTTCGGGATCAGGTAGAGAACCACTTCAAGGATTCCCGCTATCAGGAAACGGTCTCCGGGCAACTCTCGGAGTTCCTGCAAAAGCTGGAACAAGCGCATGCGATGGTCCGCCAGTTCTTTACCGATATGGGAGTGGACACGCTGCGCCATGAGATGACGCACGAGCTTTTTCATAACTGGGGTTTACAGGGGATTGCCCTTTCCCAGATGGCCGAGGAAGGAACAGAGAAAGCACAGAAGAAGCGGCAGTTTCTAGAGTCTTCTGAGCCGAAGGAAAAGCGCAAGATTCTAGATGAGCTTTTACTGCAGCAAAGCAAAGACCAGATCCCGCAGATGCAGGCGGATAATTCCTGGTACATCGAAGGCCTGGCAGGATACATGGAGCCAAGGCCGCTGGGCAGCCTCAATCTGGAGCGTCTGGCAGAACTTCAGGAAGCGCAAACCAAAAAACAGATTCTACCCCTGGAATTCCTGGATACGTTCCGCATGGGAAGCTTCATTGGTTTATCGACGGAAAGCGCTCTCTATGCTTATGCGCAAAGCTGGGCTTTTTGCCACTTTCTCATGAACCGTTATCCTCAAGGATTCCTTGCCTACATGGAGAAAGTAGCACGGGATAAACCAAAGAAAGAGGACGATACCTTAAGCTGGCTAGTGAAAGCGCTCGGAAAAGAGCAGCGCCTCTTGGAGGCGGACATCGACTTGGAAAATGAGCTAACTGCCTTGGCCAATCGACTGTGGGGATAATCACTGCGAAAGAGGCGGGGAAGTCGTTGTCTTTTTAAGATAGTCCAGAAGCTGAGCGTGCATGGGGCTTAGCTTTTCTTTCAAATCCGAATCGGCAAGATCGATTGCCTGTTCCAGATCCGCCAGAGCTTTTGCGGGTTCTTTTTTGCGCTGCCAAGCGACGGCACGGTTAATGTAAGGATCGGCATCCTCCGGAGCCAAGGCAATGGCGCGCGTATTATCTTCGATGGCACCCTCGAAGTCTTCCTTCATCAAGCGGGCAAGGCCTCGGTTATAAAAAGCCGCTGCATCCTGAGCAGCAAGTTCGATGACCGCACTAAAATCACGGATGGCTCCTTCAAGATCCTTGGAATCCAACAGCAGTTTTCCACGGTGAGCCATCACTTCGGCTGCTTTAGGATTCAAAGCGATGGCTTGCGAATCATCAGCGATTGCTCCTGTCGTGTCTTTATTTTCCTGGCGTAAAACTGCACGGCGCGCATACAATCGCCAGGATGGCTTGCGAATCATCAGCGATTGCTCCTGTCGTGTCTTTATTTTCCTGGCGTAAAACTGCACGGCGCGCATACAATCGCCAGGCATCTTCCTCGGTTTCTGACCCTACTTGCTCTATAGCGGCAGTGTAGTCTGCTAAAGCAGCTTCTAAATTCCCCCGTTTATAGTACACCTCAGCACGCATGGTCAGAAGGGAAGTATCGCCTGGCTCTTGTTCCAGCGCTTTCGTCAGGTCAGCAAGTGCTTTCTTGTCGTCTCCTTGCTTAAGCCATGCTTCGGCACGGTTTCTTAATGCATCGCTATGGTTGGGATCCAATTTCAACACGGCATCAAGATCCGTTAAGGCAGCCTGCCAGTTTTCTTGCTTTGCTTGAAGCTTGGCGCGATACAAAAGAGCGCGGGTTTCTTTGGGGTCGGTTTGGATCGCTTGTGCTAAATCCGCAAGCGCTTGTTCGAAGTTTTCTTTGTGCTCATGGGCAACCGCACGATTGATAAAGCCTTCCACCAGGTTGTGGCGGAAGGTTATTTGCTGGGTAAAGTCGGCAATGGCGTTGTCCCAATCATCTTGGGCGATTCGTATCAACCCGCGCCCGGCATAGGCCTCCCCGAGAGTCGGGTTGAGTTTCAGCGCTTGCGTGTAATCGGC
>JACPAW010000049.1 GCA_016180605.1 Candidatus Omnitrophota bacterium
GGCAATGGGCTCTATTTCCGAATGGACACTTACGCCGCACCTACATTTACTGGTGAGGCACCTTTTATAACAGATGAATCACGTTTTGAAGCTCTGCTAGATTTTGACGGAGATACTACACTTGACCGCCTCATATTGTTCAATGATACGAATGACGGCAGTGTCAACATCTACGACGGCAGCCTCACGTTCCTTGGTACGGGCACTGGCGCGCTTGGTGCCACTACTGAGTGGTTTGCACCAGCGGCGCTGATGCCATCATTTCCTGCCACACTGAGCATGCTGGCTGTCGGTAAGCTAGACAATGGTGGATTGCTTGCAGAGGATTTTATTCCAGATTCTGGATTTCTCACACCGGTCATTCCGGAGCCGGGGAGCATGATGTTGCTTGGCCTTGGACTCATGGGCGGTGTGATCAGTCGACGTAAGCGAGCGGTTCTTTAAGTCATACCGATCTTTGAGTCACAAAAAATAATCTCCACTCCTAAAGTGTAAGACAGCCCTCCAAGCCCCGGAGGGCTGCTTGCCTTTCTAAATGATCTAACTTAGGATTCATTAAATGATGGTACAAATTACTAGAATAATGTTTATACTAGTTACCGCGAGCCTGGCAATGTCTTTAGTCAGTGGCTGCGGTGGCAGTGGCGGTGGACTCTCCAGCCTTTTTGGCTCAGGAGATTCTGTGGATGTGGTGAGCTCTGCTTTCTCTGGAGGATCTTCTTCAGATTCGGGTCTTGGGTCTTTCGGAGCAGGTGGAAGTTTTTCAGAAGGTGTCGCAGGGTTGACGGATGGCTCTTTAGGAGATTCCTCCGGCTCAGCGGTGGCGACTGTACACCAACCCGAGCCGGCTAGCATGGTGCTCTTTAGCGGCGGCTTAATGGGTGCTGCGTACCTTAGAAGACGCAGGCAGAAGAACCGCAGCCTTTAATCGTTGGTTCTGGCATGGTCCATGCGAAAAACCCTTCAGGTGATCACTGAGACCTTTCATACATTAGTGACGAAGCGCCGCCTCTGGATTCCGTTTGTGTTCATCGCTATTCTAGAGGCGGCACTTGCATTTTTGATTTGGCTTAGCCCCCACCCGCCTTTTTCCAAAGTTTTAGCTCCCCCCTTGCGATATTTCTTCAGCGATCGCATTCTTCACTATCCGGCACACCTGTGGTTCCTTTACCATGCGATGAAACACGTGCATCTGGTTGCCGCCATTCTTGCTGGGGCCTTCCTCAGCGGAGTTGCCTGCGTGATGACGCAGCAAGCTTATCAGTCTAAGAAAATTTCGTTTAGGCAGGCGTTAATCAGCAACCAGGTGCGGTTTGTGACGGTGACATTGGTTTGGATTTTAAGCTGGGGCCTGGGGAAGCTGGCGATCGAGATGTTGGGCCGGTTAGTGCACACCACATGGGTGTCATGGGCGATGGTTGCAGTGGCATTGCTGCTTCAAGCTCTTTTAGTTTTCGCGATTCCGGCTGTCGTTTTCGAGAAGGCATCGTGGTGGAAGGCGCTGCTATTAAGTGTCCAATTGGCATTGAGGCGTCCTCTCAGTGCGCTTTGGATTGCGATTCCGCCCAGTGCTTTGGTGATCGGTTTCTCGGTAGTGGCAAGTCCGATTCAAGTGGGCAGATTGATGGATCGCGTGGTACCCGAGATCGTTTTTGCGTTTATCACGGCAAGATTGCTGGTGTGGGCTTTCGCCGATGCGTTTTTGACCGTTTCGGCTTCCTATTTTTGGCTGAGGAAGAAGTAGAATGGCGGACATGCGATCCACAAGCCGCCGTAAGGTGGCTTGCATCCTGATTGCGGCGACTGTTCTGTGCGGCTGCAGCACTCAGTACAAAGCGGAGCGGCTTTTGTGGAAAGCGCAGCGGCTTCAAAAGCAAATTGTAAAGCAAGCAGAGCAGGCAACACCGCAACAGTACATCGATGCGATCCGGGCCTATGAAGTGGTGATTGAGTCGGTTCCAGGTACGGAACCGGCAGGCATGGCTCAAGAAGCAATCGGCTCGCTGTATATCATGCAAAAACAATTCGAAAAAGCGCGGCAGGCTTACCAGTTGATTCTTCAGAACTACGCCAGTCTTGGGAGTCTGGGATTGCGTGCCCGAGTTGTCATCGCCAAAAGCTATGAGATGGAAAAAAAGTGGGATCAGGCCGTACGCAGTTATCGCGATATCGCGGCCTATCATCCTTTTAGTCCCGCGGGTCTGGAGGCTCCCATCTACGTCGGCAAGATTTTTGCGTATCGCAAGCAAAAAGAGCAGGCGGCCAAGGCGTACCAGCAGGCGGTACGGGCGTACTTAAAACTCATCCCCGATTCCCCAACACCGCAAATGCAGGTTTTGGTCAAGCAATTGTTGGCCGGTGCCTATCAAGAACTGGGTGAGTGGAAGCAAGCCGTCTCTATTCTGGAAGAAATCAGGCAAAGCAAAGAGGCGAAAGCCAGTCGCCCATTTATCTTGGTAAACCTTGCAAGAATTTATCAAACTCAACTCGGAGAGACCCAAAAGGCACAGGAGCTTTACGCCGTCCTTGCAAAGGAATACCCCAAGCATCCGATTGGGAAGTTCGCCTCCGGGCAATTGAGTTTGCCATCATCAAAAGCCCCATGAACGTTTCCTCTGGCCTAGGCATCCGCCCACTGGCATGGACTGCGGCTTTCTTGGGAATCCTGGCCGTTCTCTTCTGGCCGACGTTTACCTGGATGGCGGAACGCTTCGAGGCGCACGATTCGTTTTATTCGCATGGTTGGCTCATTCCCTTTGCTAGCGGCTGGCTGATTTGGCAGCGCCGGAAGCAGCTTGCCGCTATACCGAAACAACCCACTTTTTCAGGATTGCTCCTTTTGGTTCCTTCGCTTACGGTCTATCTTGTGACCAGTTGGATTCAGGTGCATTTCATGGCTGCTTTTGCCCTGTTGGGGGTTTTATGGGGTCTTGTTTGGGTGCTGTGGGGGTGGCCGGTTTTTCGAGCGCTGCGTTTCCCCCTTTTGTTTCTTCTTTTCATGGTGCCCCTGCCAGGAATCCTGTTGATTGCCATCAGCTTCAAAATGAAAATGGCAGCGGCAAGTCTGGCCACCCATATTCTTCCCTGGCTTGGTATTCCTGCTCTGCAAGCAGGCTCGACGATCCATGTCCCAGGGATATCCGTGGTGGTGGACGATACCTGTAGTGGGTTGCGCTCGCTCATTAGCTTGATTGCCCTTGCGGTGTTATGGACCACCATGCTTCCTTCGCATGCCAAATCCTGGCAGCGAATCTGTCTGGTTGTTTCTTCCATTCCAATCGCATTGGCCACCAATATGGTCCGGATCTTGGTACTCGTCCTGCTCTCCGCCATTTATGGACCTAAGATTGCCGAAGGATTTATCCATTATGGTTCTGGAATTGTGGTTTTCGGGCTGGCTTTATTGCTGCTGGCAGGCTTAAGCCGACAGTTGGTGAAGCCGCATTCGATGCGGGAACTGGCGCAATGACGGCTAAGAGAGGACGCTTGTCTCCACGGTGGGTGGCCCTAGGTTTATGCTTGGGTACGGCACTTTTTCTATGGAAAGCGCCCTCATCCGCATCCACCAATCTTCATTCGCAGCAGACCCCTTCCTCCATTCCTAAAAAAGTCGGACCGTGGTTGGGCAAAGCCTCGGCAGTGGATGAGAGAACGTTCGAAATTTTAGTGAGAGAACGTTCGAAATTTTAGAGACACGCGATGTCATCGCCATGGAATACCAACGAGCAGGGGGGGAGCCAGTTGTTTGGCTGGCACAAGTGGCAGGATTCGGCAATCGTGCAGCGTTCCATCCGCCGGAGATCTGCTATGTCGGCAGCCATATGCAGATTCTCGAGCGGGAGAAAATTTTAGTAAAGGTAGACGGCAAAGCGCAACGTCTCATGCGCCTTTTGGTAGGACAAGGCAATCAACGCTTCGAAGCGTGGTACTGGTTTACGGCGCAAGGACGGGTAAGCCCCAGCTATTATGAACAGCAATGGTGGCTTGCCCTTGCCACCTTGCGCGGAAAGCGGCCCAGCGGCACGCTCGTCCGAATTTCGACCCCCCAAGACGATCCCTTAAAAGCGCGACAGAGACTTGAGGCATTCCTCGTCTCCTGGCAACAAACCCACCACGAACGAACCCTCTAAATTGCTTGACGCCTCACAGAGGCTATGGTATGCTCAGCCCTCTTTGAATCCCGCGTACTTCAGGCATCGCTCATTAACCTTGGTGTCCATGACA
>JACPAW010000160.1 GCA_016180605.1 Candidatus Omnitrophota bacterium
GATCGTCGACAAGTCGTGGTGACGTTAACCGCCAACGGACATCGCTTCTTTCAAGAATTCGAAGGGGTGATCCGGAAGCGCTGGGAGCAAGTCCTGCGGTCTCTCGATCCAAATGAGCTGGCCGCATTCCACGATGTCATTACCAAGCTCTATCAGCGACTGCAAACAGCAGCCAGCTGATACAAACCAACCAAAAAGGCTATGCCGTCTCTATGAAACCGGCAGGATTGCAATTACGCTTGATCCGCTTCTCCCTGGCTTGGACAGTCGCATGCCTTCTTTCTCCCCTGCCCGCTTTAAGCCAGGAATCTCCTGAATTTTCATCCTCTGCCGCACTCACCCTAGAGGAATGCTACGCCCTGGCCCGGGCGCACAGCGAAACCCTTGCCATTCAGCAAGAACTGATTGAAGAAACCGAGGGACGTTTTCTCCAAGCCCTAAGCAGTGCTTTGCCCAGTGTCCATTTCGAGTTCAGCCGCTCTTTTCGGGTTTTAAGGAATTCGCCGCCATTGCCGGCAGTAAGGCGGAGCGGCGGGAGCGTCAAAACCAAAAGCACCGGGCGGAACAGTTGTTGTTTCTGGACGTCGCTCATGCATTTCATTTGTTACGCCAACAACGGGAAGATTTGGGAGCTTTGGAGATTACCCGAGTTACTCTTCTGGAACGTTTGACGGAGTTGGAGGAACGGGAACGCTTGGGCCGATCCCGTTTAAGTGAAGTCGCAAGCGCTGAAGCACAACTGGCACGCGTGGAAGCAACCATTGAGCTGATCCGTCGTCAAGAACGGACGGCGCGCCACCTGCTTGAGTTTTTAACCGGTGTGGAACCCATCGATGGCATTGCCGATTCCAGTCCCTCCTTCTTAATGCCGCCGGATGAGTCCACCTATTTGGACATGGCCGGTTCACGGGCGGATGTTCGCGCTGCTTATGAAGCCTGGCAAAAATCCCGAATGGAAGTCGTGATTGCCCGCTCTAAGGTGTGGCCTACGATCGACCTGGAAGGCACTTATTACACCAAGCGTATCGGAGCCTCTTCCGGAGTGGACTGGGATGCAACCATCAGCGTCAGCCTTCCGCTATTCCAAGGAGGAGAGGCGGTGGGGGGTATTCAGACGGCTTCTTCCCATGCCCGTCAGAAGGAACTGGAATTTCTGCGCTTAAAGCGTCAAGCCCGCCTGGAAATTCGCGATGCTTGGGCGGAATTCGACTCCGCATGGAACCGGAGTGCCGCTTTAGAAAAAGCTTCCAATGCGTCTGAAAGAAGCTTCCTGCTTCAAACCGAAGAATATCGACGAAATTTGGTAAACAACCTCGATGTGTTGCAAGCACTGCAGGCGTTGCAAGACACCCGCAGAGAGTGGATTACCGCCGAGCAGGAAACCAAACGACTCTATTGGCAACTCCGTGTCACAACCGGGGATATCCCCTAACCTCCTAAAACCATGAGCCTTTCTGATCGTTCGATCGATAATCCGGTTTTCGCTTGGATGTTGATGGTGGGTTTGATCGTCTTCGGATCCATCAGCTTCCAGCGCATGGGGGTCAGCCAGATGCCGGATGTGGAATTTCCCGTCGTATCCGTGAATCTGACCTGGGAAGGTGCCGCTCCGGAAGTCATGGAGACCGACGTCGTCGACATCGTGGAGGATGTGATCACGAGCATCCAGGGCATCCGCGACATTTCCTCATCCACCCGGCAAGGGCAGGCCACGATCACAGTCGAGTTCGACCTGGAACGGGACATCGATGTGGCCTTGCAGGAGGTACAGACCAAAATCGCCCAGGCACAGCTGCGCCTGCCCCGAGAACTGGATCCGCCGGTCGTCCTGAAATTAAATCCCCAAGACCAACCCATCATGTGGCTTGGGGTTTCGGGGAATGTGCCAAAGCGAGAGCTGATGGAGTACGTTCAGGATCATTTGAAGGATCAGTTCCAGACGATCCAAGGCGTTGGCGAGATCTTCCTGGGAGGGTTCCTCGAGCGTAATCTGCGGGTATGGATCGATGCGGAAAAACTCGAAGCCCTTCAACTGACGGTGGATGACGTCATCCGCGCCATTCAAAGCGAGCACGCGGAATTACCCGCAGGCCGGATCGAAACTAAAACCCAAGAATTCAATGTGCGCTCCATGGGTGAGGCCACGAGTGTTGAGGAATTCGGAAACATCATTATTACCAAGCGCGCAGGAGGTCCTATCTACCGGCCGATCTTCCTTAAGGAAATCGCCACAATCGAAGATGGGCTTGCCGATACCCGCCGCATCGCTCGCATCATGGGCAAGCCCGCGGTGGGCCTTGGGATCCGCAAACAGCGTGGAGCCAACGAAGTCGAGGTGGCCCGGCGAGTCCTTAAGCGGATGGAGGAGGTCAAACCCTTCCTGCCCGAAGGCATCGAGCTTGGGGTCAATTTCAACCGCACTCAATTCGTCGAGGAGTCGGTCAATGAGCTGACATTTACTCTGGTCCTCTCCGCCTTGCTGACATCCTTTGTCTGTTGGTTGTTTCTGGGCTCCTTCAGCGCCACACTCAACATCCTTCTGGCCATCCCGACCTCCATTGTCGGAACGTTCATCTGCCTCTACTTCTTCGGCTTTACGCTCAACACCTTCACCTTGTTGGGACTCTCCCTTGCCATCGGCATCGTCGTGGACGATGCGATCATGGTGCTGGAGAATATCGTGCGTTACCGTGAACGAGGCGAAGGGCGTGTTGAGGCAGCCCGGCTAGGGGCTCGACAAATCACCTCTGCTGCCCTTGCGGCAACCATGGCCATCATTGCCATCTTTCTGCCGGTGGCTTTCATGTCCGGCATCATCGGCAAGTTTTTCTTCGAGTTCGGTGTCACGATTTCCGTCGCCGTGGCACTCTCGCTTTTGGAAGCACTGACCTTGGCCCCCATGCGTTGCTCCCAATTCCTGCGCATCGGCGAACGGGGAACGCGCATCGGCAAAGTGATGGATGCGGGCTTTCGCGGCCTTGCTCAGGGTTACCACACGGCCCTTCAATGGTCCCTGCGTCACCGCTGGCGCGTGCTGGTAGGCTCCATCGCCGTTTTCTTCGGCTCGCTGGCATTCTTTCCTTTTCTGCGCAAGGAACTCGTCCCGTCGCAGGATCAGAGCATGTTCCTCGTCAGGCTGCAAACGCCGGTTGGCTCCTCCATCGAGTTTACCGATGAGCGCTTCAAGCAAGCCGAGGACTTCGCCATGAGCCGTCCGGAGATCAAACGTTATTTCGGCGCCATTGGCGGCTTCGGAGGAGGCGAGGTCAATACCGGGATTCTCTTCGTCACGTTGCATCCGCCGCGTCAGCGGCCGGTCGTAGCTCCCCAGACTCACCCGCTTTCGCAGCAGGAACTCATGGCGATCTTCCGGAAAGAACTCAATACGATTCCGGACACCAAGGCATTCATCCAGGATTTGTCCATGAGCGGTTTCTCGGCACAACGCGGCTTTCCTATCGAGCTTTCGGTCCGAGGGCAGGAGTGGGATAAGCTCGCCGAGCTGACAGAAACCATCCGCGAGCGCATGGTGCAAAACCCGCTTTTGGTCGATGTGGATACGGATTATCTGACCGGTGTTCCGGAGATCCGCGTGCGCCCTAACCGGCAGAAAGCCTCCGAGCGCGGAGTAAGTATTGAGACAATCGGCAACACCATCAATGCCGCAATCGGAGGATCGCGCGTGGCCAAGTATACGCGCGGTGGACGACGCTATGACGTACGGGTGAGGCTGATCCCCAGCCAACGGACGCAGGCGGAGGATATCGAACAGCTCTGGGTCTGGAACAACCGAAGCGAACTGGTACAGCTGAAGGATGTGGTCGAGATTACCGAAAAGCTAGCACTCCTGAGCATTACGCGCAAGAATCGGGAGCGTGCCATCAGCCTCTTTGCGAATGTCGCTGT
>JACPAW010000161.1 GCA_016180605.1 Candidatus Omnitrophota bacterium
AAAGAGCGCGGAATTCACACGTACCACAGCGGCCTTGAAGAAGATCCGTGTCTCTGAGCTGCTGAAATACCTCCGTATCCTGATAAAGCACTTTAAGCGAAGCAGCACGGATATTCCCAACGGATAGAGGAAGAAAACCGCTGGGATAGACTTCTCCATGATAGGAAATAAAAAGATGGCCCTTGCCTGCATTGACTCCTTGGGGAGCCAGGCCGATGGACCCGCCTGGACCGATGGGCCGGTTTAAACCGGCGGGTAAATGGGCCATTTTGTGATTAGCTTGCGCTGGGACACTCTCCCTGCTCTGCTGTTGCAGATAATAACGGCGAAAGTGGGGAGCTTCGGTTACTTTAAGGACGAAAGAGCACCTTCGCGATACGGCATATAGCTTCGCAAAAGCCTCTTCATACTCCAAGGCACTTAACCCTTTGAGTGAAGAACCCCGCCCCATGGGGACGAGAAAAAATACCTCCCAGAAGACAATTCGATGGATCAGAGCATCCAAATCGCTAAAATTACCCGCGTGGATCACCGTATTGATTTGAACCGGCAATCCTACCGCGTGCGCCCACTCGATGGCTTGAAGAGTCTTGGCAAAGGCACCGCGGGTACGCCGGAATTGGTCGTGCGCGTGCGCACCACTGGCATCCAAGCTCATGGCCATTTGATCCAGGCCTGCATCCTTAAGGGATTGAATCGCTTCCCGGCTCAACTGAGGACTGGCAGCAGGAATCGTACCCATACGCAGGCCGCGCGACTTACCATGGCGAATGAGTATTAAAAGATCTTTGCGCTTCAAAGGATCTCCTCCGCTAAGGACTAAAATAGGTGTCCCCATATCCGCCACGGCATCGATTAAGCCAAGCCCTTCCTGTGTCGAGAGTTCGCCCGGCAGGGCGTTGGGCTGAGCCTTAGCACGGCAATGGATACAAGCCAGATCGCAGGCTTGCGTCGTCTCCCAAATCACTAAAAAAGGAGTCCGGTTGAAATCAATCGGTGGATGCCCCATTTGCCTTTTCGTAGAGAGAAGTATAGAGGTTGCCGGCTGAGCGATTGGCTAAACGAATACAATCCGCCACTCCATGGCCCCAGAAACCGTTGCCGGTCAAAGCGAGCGTAGGGTGCTCCTTAAGACGCTCTTCGATAGTGGAGACCCGTTCCAGATGCCCTACTCGATATTCGGGAATCGAGGAGGATAAACGATTTACCGAAGTAGCACTTGGAGACTCTCTTAAATGCAACCGTTGTTCGAGCAATTGACACGCCAACTGAGCGCATCGCGAATCACTAAAATGTTCTGCGGTTTTTTCCATGAAGACACGCGCCGTTGCTGCCAGCTGGCCCGAGAGTTCCTGCTTTTGCAAACGAATCGAGTAACCTATGATTGCGTTCATCTTCTTTTCCAAAAGAACCAACTCGCTTTTTAAGACTATTGGATGAGATACCTTCCCCCGATCAATCGCCATGGAAACAGTCACCCAGCTGGAATACGGAATTCCTGCAAGCGCCTTGGAGAGCTGAGGATCGATATTTTTAACCACTTTAGCGGTATCCTGTGCCGGAAGTGCCAAGCAGACCGCATCGGCTTCCATGGATTCTCCGTTGTCCAGGACCAGCCGCCAAGTGCTTCTATGATTTCTACGCTCCAAATGCATCAGCCGATGCTGCAGCAACAATGGCACCGGAGCCAGACGGCTGACTAAACGATCGATGAGTGTTTGCATTCCACTACGGAACCGATAAGCTTGTATGGGAATCCTCACTAAGGCTTCTTTTCCTACCGAAACGATTTCAGGTCGCTTCAGAGCCCGCAGGACACTTCCATACCGGCGTTCCGCCTCAAGCCAATGAGGCAGGATAGCACGCATGCTCAAATCCGCGCAAGAACCCGAAGCCATGATCCTTAGGAGAGGCTCGATCCAGCGTTCCAATACTTCCCTGCCAAAGCGGCGTCGGATGAATGAATCCACCGACTCATCATTCACAAAATGGCACGGCTTGATCCAGCGCTCCAGGATGGCACGTCCTTTTCCGGAAATGGAGAGCAGGCAACCTTTAAGCAAATCCAGATAAGGCATTCTCTGCTGCTTGAAGAGATCCGGCAACGGAAAGACGCGCCCATCGCGCATGAGGCCAATCGATTGGCTGTTGGCCAACTCCAGATCGTCCTCTAACCCCAGCAACCGACAAAGGCTAAGAGCCGCAGCCGGCTCAGAAGAAAAACGCTCCGGCCCTTGCTCAAAAAGAAAGCCATCCTTCCAGTAACTGCGAATCACACCCCCCGGCCGATTGGATGCTTCCAGGATTTTAAGATCCATCGGCCGCAGATCATGCCGGCTTCGTTCCAGCAGAGCGAACGCCACGGTCAATCCGCTCACACCGGATCCGATCACAACAACGCGTTTAGGATGCACCGTTGTGAGTTCCTACTTCTTGAAATGGCCAGCGGCCGCCATCCGTAGTAAAAGCACAGTCCTGTTGATAACAGACCGCTTCCTTGTCCAGGCAATTGACAATTTTCCACGTTCCATCCATATGACGGGTGGTAATAGCCCAAACTTCCCGTTTCAAAAACGGGCAATAGCACGGAAGGTACTTTGTCTGCGGCCGTTGATCCATTAATAGGCCTCCCCTGCCTTGGCGTACGGCAATAGATTCCTTTCCGGCACTGCTGATTCCACGCGCACCTGGTTTTCGAAGAGCTGATCTGCCGCTTCCCGCAGCGCCTGAAGACACGTGTCGATCTCCTCGAGCGTATTGAAATAACCCGGGCTGATGCGCACCGTCCCCTCTGGAAAAGTCTGCATGAAGCGATGCGCTCCAGGGGCACAGTGAAGCCCTGCCCGTACGGCTATTCCATAATACCGATCCAAGTAGTCGGCGATGACAGCCGGTGAGACGTTCTGCAAGGATACGGAGATTACGGCAATTCGGTCCTTTAAGCTGGAGGGTCCATGGAGCACGAAGCGGCCGTCCCTTCCCAGGCCTTTGATAAAATATTCCGTCAATGACAGCTCATGCGTTCTAACCCAAGCAACCCCGTATCGAAGAATAAAACGAAGCGACTCGCGAAGCCCGGCTAAACCCAGCGTGTTAGGCGAACCGGCTTCATAGGCATACGGCATCACTTCCGGTTGAAGCGGTAGCTCCGAAAAGATACCAGTCCCTCCCTCGCGCCAAGGAGCCAACCGGGCACGGGAACCGATATAGAGGGCTCCGGTCCCAGGAAGCCCTAAGAGAGCCTTGTGTCCGGGGAATGCCAGAAGATCGATGGCTGCTTTGTGGACATCAATCGGCACGGCACCTGCAGTTTGCGCCGCATCCACTAGAAATAGAGCCCCATGCTGACGCACCAGCCTGCCGATAGATTCGATCGGTTGAAGGGCTCCGGTTGCATTGGAACCATGCACCACAGCCACCAATTTCGTGCGCGGTGTCAAAGCACGGTAGATTTCATGCGGATCGACCAGACCATTCGAAGAGCCACCGACACGGCTGACCCGGATGAACCCTAATTGCTCCATGCGGTTTAAGGGACGCATCACGGAATTATGTTCGAAAACAGTGGTCACCACATGGTCTCCCGGAACCAATACTCCTTTAATGGCAAGGTTAAGCGCATCCGTTGCATTCAGCGTAAAAATAAACCGGTTTGGCTCTTTAACGCCAAGAAGCTCTGCTAAGAGACAGCGGGTTTCTTCCAGCACGGAACCAGCCTGGCGAGCCATCGCATAGCCGCCACGCCCAGGGCAAGCACCGTAGTCTTCCAAGTAGGTGCGCAATTTTTCATAGACGCACGCCGGTTTAGGAAACGAGGTGGCGGCGTTATCGAGGTAGATAGTCTTCATCGTAGCTATAAATCTAGCTGGCGCATTCTCCTTGCCCCACAGACAGCACGAAGGGCACGCTCTTGCCCCAGTCCCGGAATAAACTTTCCTCCTCAGCGTTCGGTTGCAAAATT
>JACPAW010000139.1 GCA_016180605.1 Candidatus Omnitrophota bacterium
CCGGTGTGGGGACAAGACCAGGTTCCACCAGACAACGCCAGGCCACGAGCCCAGTGAAGACGACTCCCAGCACGACACTTAAGAGCCGATGCACCAAAATGCCCCGATGACGCACCATCGTGAAAAACTCATAGAGGCCGGCAGCTACAAAAAGAATCAAAACGACGGCAAACATCCACAGAGGAAACGCAAAAAGGGTCAATCCCACCAAGGAAATGAGAATGACGGAACTTGCCAGACGACCCAGCAAGTTCTTCAGCATGGATGCCCATCCGCAGCAGTAACATGGAGAACAACACTTGGAGCAGAACGGGGACTCGATGCAGGCGTATGGCCGCCGAAGCGGCGATCTCTGCGCTGATATTCGGAGATGGCCTCCATCAAATCAGCCTTGGAAAAATCAGGCCATAACTTGGATGTGACATAGAGCTCCGTATAGGAAGATTGCCATAAAAGGAAATTCGACAGGCGCTGCTCTCCGGAAGTGCGCACCAAAAGATCCGGATCGCATAAATCAGGCGCGTAAAGCTGCTGGGCAAAACAGGCCTCGTCAATTTGATCCACCCGCAATTGCCCAGCGCATACCTTTTCGCATAGGCGACGGGCCGCATCCACAATCTCCTGCCGGCCTCCGTAGCTCAAAGCCAGGTTCAGCGTCATGCGCTTGAAGGGCGCTGTTTGTGCCATGACGTAGCGCAGGTGATCCCATACTCCTACAGGCAGCTCTTCCAGCCGTCCAATGGCTCGCAAGCGGATCTGCTGACTCATCAGGGTGGATGTTTCGCGGGAAAGGAAAACATCGAGCAGTTGCATCAAATCCCGCACTTCATCGGGTGGACGATTACGGTTTTCCCAGGAAAAAGCATAGAGGGTGAGCGTCTCAATCCCCAATTCGCAAGATGCCTCAACGATTCGGCGCACGGCATCCGCACCCGCTTGATGGCCCAAAACACGCGGTAAGCCGCGTGATGCAGCCCAACGCCCGTTTCCATCCATGATGATGGCGATATGGCGGGGGGAAGGTTGTTCCTGTCTCATCCACAATAGCCCTTATGGTTGTGTTGAAGACTGAGGAATCTCGCTACTGGGCGGTTCTGGTAAAGCCGCAGGCTCTTCGGGTTCAGGGGCAGGAGCAGGTGCTGTGGCACGCTCAAGCGCTTCTTCTACGCTATCAAGCTGCTTCTGAAGCTCTTCAATACGCTCATGCTGATTCTCAGCTTGCTCTTTTAAGGTTAAGCGCTCCTCGTTTAGGCCTCCTACCTCTTCTTCCATATCATCCAATGAAGCGCGCAGATTGGCGCGTTCAATGCGCAGCTTGTCCAAGTCGGCACCCACTGTAGCCAGGGCCACGGCCAGGACAACCACCCCGATTCCCATAACCGAAATCGCGATCGCAATTCCCTTGCGCATAGGCAACCCGCAGATTACTTTCTATAAGAAGAGGGGCTCGACGAACGGACCCTTTCTGCCTCTTCTTCATAGGACTTGCCTGAAGCCTGAGGCAGAATCACAATCTCTACTCTTCGGTTTTGTTGGCGGCCAGAAGCAGAATCATTGGAAGCTACGGGACGCTCGTCTCCATAACCGATGGCCATCAGCCGGCTGGAATCCAAGCCACGCTCTTCGATGAGGTAATCCACGACGTTTTGCGCGCGGGCAATGGAAAGCGCTTTATTGCTTTCCCAACCTGAATAGCGGATAGGCTGATTGTCCGTGTGGCCTTCCACACCCAGTGGCTGATCCGATATTTGCGAAAGCACCTCCGCCACTTTGTCCAATACGGGGTATGCGGTTTGCCGCAATTGCGCTTTTCCGGAATCAAAGAGAACTTGATCCAGCATCCGCGTCACCAGTCCCCGCTCGTCATAACCAATGGTAGCTTCATTGTCGGTTAAACGCTGCTCCAATAGTTCCTTGGCAAGGCGAAATTGCTCCGCCTCCTCGGCTTTTAAGCGAGCGAGACTTTTGAATTGTTCCAATTGATCGCTTAATTCAGCTAACTGTTGGATATCCCACGGAGAACGCTTAGCAAACGTGATGGCACAGCCACTGGTAATTATCAGGAACAACCCTAACGCGCCTGCCGTCCATCGAGACATGGTCTTCCTCCTTTCAGTCATTGTACCTAAAACAAACCCTCTCATCCAGTTGCGAACCAATGTTTTGTCTTAAAGGCTTGCTCGCGCTTGGAACCTGTTGAGATCAGACAAATCGGAACACCCAGAAGCGTCTGCAGACGCTTCAAATATCGCCGTGCCGCCATCGGAAGCGCTTGCCAACGCGTCGATTCGCTCGCAGGCGCTTTCCAGCCCGGCAAGGTTTCGTAAATGGGCTCTGCCCGGTTGAGCACATCGATGTCCGAGGGGAATTCGCGGATTTGTTTTTTACCATCGCGATAACCGGTGCAAATCTTAATCGTGTCCATATCGTCCAAGACATCGAGCTTGGTCACGGCGATGGCATCGATCCCATTGACGCAAACGGCATGGCGGACGACCACTGCATCGAACCAACCACAGCGCCGGGGACGGCCTGTCGTGGCACCGAATTCCTTACCGCGGTGGCGGATTTGTTCCATCAAAGCATTGGGAAATTCGGTAGGCAGCGGACCCTCTCCGACACGCGTCGTATAAGCTTTGACGACCCCGATGACTTTGTGGATCGCAGTCGGTGGAACGCCCGAACCGGTGCACGCCCCTCCGGCGGTGGCATTGGAAGAGGTCACGTAGGGATAAGTGCCGTGGTCGATGTCCAGAAGCGTGCCTTGAGCCCCCTCGAACAGAATGCGTTTGCCGCGCTTGATGGCATCTTGCAAGAATCGCGGCCCGTGGACCACATGGGGAGCCAGGGCTTTGGCATAGCCTTGATAGCGACCCAGGAGCTGCTGGAATGATAAGGGGCGCTCGCCATACATGGCCCTGAGGAGGCGGTTTTTCTCTGTCAGCCGCTGCCGCAGCTTATGGGCAAATTCCTTGCTGCAAAGATCGGCAACCCGGATACCACAGCGCGCTACTTTGTCTACATAGCAAGGGCCAATGCCGCGGCCGGTTGTTCCAATGCGCCCGGTGCGCCAAGATTCCTCAAGGATATCCAAGCGTTTATGGTAGGGGAAAATCACATGCGCCTCATCGCTGATTTTAAGAGTACGGCGTACATCGATGCCGCGGGCCTTTAAGCGCTGCATCTCTTCCAATAAGGCCTCCGGGTCGATGACCACCCCGTTTCCGATCAGACCGGTCTTGCCTTTATGCAGAAGCCCCGATGGAATCAAGTGGAAGATGAATTCTTTTCCATCGGCGATGACGGTGTGGCCGGCATTGTGGCCTCCTTGATAGCGGACCAGAATATCCACTTCCCCCGTCAACACGTCGATGACTTTTCCCTTACCTTCATCCCCCCATTGGGCACCCACTAGCACGATATTCATCGGAGCAAGAATAGCATACAGCAGACAGCACACAGCAGACAGCACACAGCAGACAGCACACAGCACACAGAAGAATAATATGATGGGTAGGAAGTAAGAATTTGGAGGTAGGATGTTGGAATCACTTCGTCGATCAATGCACTTCTCTTTTTCCAACTTCCAACCTCTAACTTCCAACTTCTATCCTGTTTCATGGCCCACGCCTCTTATCTCCTGTCCCCATCCTGAGTGCTGTATGCTGATTACTGTTCCCGCCAAATTACTTGGCGGGTCCGCCACGTAGCGTGGCGGATGCTGTAGTTACAGGCGGATAAGCTTTGCATCGAGAACATGCTGCAGCTTTTTTACCTTTTCGAGGACATTCGAGGGTACCGGCTGATCGATGTTGACAACGGTGATGGCGCGCCCTCCAGGCTCATCGCGGCCATTGGTCATCCCCGCTATATTGATCTGGGATTCGCCTAATAGCGTTCCCAGCTGGCCGATCAGGCCCGGCTTATCTTGATTCTTGATGATCAGCATGAATCCCGTAGGAACCGCTTCAACCAAGTACCGGTCGATCTTCACAATCCGCGGCTCCCGACGCGCAGAAAGAGTCCCCTGAATGGAAAGCCGGGTGCCATCGTTGCTTACTTCCAGAGCCAGCAGGTTCGCAAATTCCTCCATCCGGCTTGACTTTGCTTCTATGACCCTGACCCCGCGCTCTGCAGCGATCAGCGAAGCGTTGACATAGTTGACGCTCTCTCCGACCATCGGCTCCAGCACCCCTTTTAAGACCGCCAGTGTAACCGCCGAGGTATCATGTGCGGTTACTTCACCGACATAAGTCACGCGGACTTCAGCGACGGAGATACCGGCCAACTGGCTCGCCAAGGAACCCAGTTTCTCGCCTAAAATGATATAGGGCTGCAAGACTTTCAAAGTCTGTTGATCCAAGGAAGGCATGTTCACGGCATTGCGGATACCGCGTCCGAGCAGCGCATCGGCTACTTGGCGGGCCACTTCTATGGCCACGTTCAGCTGCGCTTCTTCGGTAGAAGCACCCAGGTGCGGTGTCGCAATCACTTGATCCAAGGAAAAAAGCGCGTGATCCTTCGGCGGCGGCTCTTGCTCAAAGACATCGATGGCCGCTCCTGCGACCTTGCCGCTTAAGATGGCAGCGCGCAACGCTTCTTCATCGATGATCCCGCCGCGCGCGCAATTGACAAGACGCACCCCCGGCTTCATCGATGCCATTTCCTTGGCTCCGATCATGTGACGGGTTTCCGCCGTCAGCGGCGTATGAACGGTGATGATGTCCGCTTCCGCATAGACCTGCTTAAGATCCGTCAGCTGGATTTCCAACTGCTGGGCTCGCTCGGTAGACAAGAAAGGATCGAAGGCAATCACCCGCATTCCAAAAGATTGCGCGCGCTTGGCCACTTCCGTTCCAATCTTCCCCAGTCCAATGATTCCTAGTGTTTTTCCGAATAACTCAGTACCCACGAATTTGGACCGCTCCCATTTGCCGGAGCGCAAGCTCGCATAAGCCTGCGGGATGCGCCTTGCCAAAGCGAGGATCATGCTGACCGTGTGTTCCGCTGTGGAAATCGTGTTTCCAGCCGGAACATTCATGACGATGATGCCCCGCTTGGTGGCCGCTTCTGCATCGACATTATCCAGCCCCACACCCGCACGCCCGATAACTTTCAAATGATCGGCCCGCTGGATCACTTCAGCAGGTACTTTCGTCGCACTCCGGACGATCAGCCCTTCATAAGGAGCAATGATCTCTGCAAGCTGCTGGCTGGAAAGACCACTTTTGATGTCTACTTGCAGACCCGGCTCGCTCTGAAGCAGCTTCACCCCATCTTCTGAGAGTTGATCTGCCACCAGCACTTTAGCACTCATCATGCACCCGAAGGTTGAAGCATCGATTGCAACGCACGTGAACCGGCATCGGGTTTAATCGGGTGCCCCAATGAGGCTAAAGCCGCTTCGAGCGCTTTCATTCCCGCGAAAATATCTTCGGAGGAAATGTAACCCATATGCGCAAACCGGAAGATCTTACCCGCCATCTCTCCTTGCCCTCCAGCGACCATGACCCGCGAGCGTTCATACATGATTTTGGTCAGCTGTTTGCCATCCACCCCTGCGGGAACTTGCACTGCTGTCACCCCATTGGAAGGCCTCTGCGAAAAAAGCTCAAGGCCCAATGCCTTCATCCCGGCTCGTGTTGCAGCCGCCAATTGGCCGCAGTGCTCAATCGTTTGAGTCACACCCATGGACAGGATTCGTTTCAAGGCCTCATCGAGCGCAATCACGGTAGAAACCGCCGAGGTAAACGGCGTATCATCATCCGCGAGCGATTTCCGGTAAAGCCGAAGATCCGTGTAGAAACGCGGGGTTTTGGAGCGCTCCACTAATTCCCAAGCACGCGCGTTTAGGCTCAAAAACGCCAAGCCGGGGGGGAGCATGAGGCCCTTTTGAGAGCCGGCGACCAGCACATCGATCCCCCACTGATCCGTGGGACAATCATCTGCCAACAAGCCGCTGATCGCATCGACGACGAGAACCGCTTGGCTTTTTCTCGTAAGCGCAGCAATGGAGCGCAGGTCATTGACGATACCTGTTGAGGTCTCGCAGAGTGTGGTGAAAACGACTTTCGCATTGGGATAATCTTTAAGGGCAACGGCAAGTTGTTTTGGATCAACGGCAGCGCCATAGGCTACGGGAATAGCCCGCACCGTGATTCCATAGACGTTGCAAAGCTTCTGCCAGCGCTCTGCAAATTTCCCGCCTAAGATCACGATCGCCTCATCGCCCGGCGATAATAAATTAACCACCGCTGCTTCCATAGCCCCGGTGCCTGAGCTTGTCAAACAAACGACGGATGAGGATGTCTGCATGACCGTTTGCATGCCTTGTAGCACGCGTTTAAAAACCGCACGGTATTGGCTGGTCCGGTGATGAATGATGGGCCGACCCAGAGCTTCCCGCACTTCCGGCGGTAAGGGGGTGGGCCCTGGAGTAAGGAGAATGTCTGCCATGTGCACCTCTAACGGGCTAACCCTAACGGGTTACTTCTTTTTCACCTTCCCATAAATGACTTCATCGATAATGCCGTAGGTTTTTGCTTCTTCAGCGGACATGAAATAATCACGGTCCGTGTCTTTCTGGATTTTTTCTACAGTCTGGCCGGTGTGCTTTACCAAAAGCTCGTTGATCTTCTCCCGCAGCCGCAGGATTTCCTGTGCTTGGATGGAAATATCCGCCGCTGCTCCCTGCACTCCACCCCAGGGCTGGTGGATCATGATTCGAGCATCCGGCAAGGCAAAGCGCTTGCCCTTGGTCCCCGCGCATAGAAGCAACGCTCCCATGCTTGCTGCCTGGCCGACGCAATAGGTCGCCACTGTCGGCTTTACGAACTGCATGGTATCATAAATGGCTAGTCCTGCCGTCACCGAGCCTCCCGGCGTATTGATGTAAATGCTGATTTCTCTATCTGGATCATCATTCTGCAGGAATAACAGCTGGGCGATAATCAAATTGGAAACCACATCATCAACCGGTGTCCCTATAAAGATGATGCGGTCCTTCAAAAGCCGCGAATAAATATCATAGGCACGCTCCCCGCGCGGGGACTGTTCCACCACCATGGGGATGAGCAGTTGTGCCTGAGAATTCATTCTTTCCTCCCTTTGTTGAGCGCTTCGGAAGTGGAGCCCTCCGGTAAACCCGAGGCTCCACTAACATTGTCCTTCGACTCGCTTCGCTCGCTCAGTCCCTCGACTTCCGCTCGGGACTGAGCCCTGAGCGGAGTCGAAGGGCTCAGGACGACCCTTCGCCTCGGTGCGGGCGACATCCTGAGCGAGGACTCCCCGCGGTCAAGGCTGGGTCCGAGTCGAAGGGTCGGATAACAAAAACGACAGGGTCTTTTCTTGACGGATTGCCGAAAATACGGAAGGCCAAAGACCCTGGGCGTCCAAGTAAGAACGGACCTCGGAGGGTTCTTTTTTCCACCGCTTGGAGAGTTCCCATAAGCGCGCGAGCAGTTCCTCTTGAGAGACGGAAATCGCCTCCTGCTCCGCAATGCGATCGAAAATGAAAGCCAGCTTCACTTGACGCTGGGCACCACTGCGAAGCTGCTCAGAGAATTTGGAGAGTTCTTCTTCGAGCTTATCTTCGGCAATACCCGATAAAAGCAGCCGCATCTTGAAATCACGCCTTAGCCGCTCAATCTGCCGGCTCACAAGACGCGGAGGAACTTCAAAAACATTCCGACGCAGCAGTTCATCGGAAATCGCATTCTCTACGGCATGCTTGGAATCCGCGCGTTTCTTCTCTCGCAACTTGGCTTCCACGTGTTCCGTCAGTTCCACGAGGCTCTTGAAGCCTAAATCTTTAGCCAGCTCGTCGTCAATGGAAGGAAGCTTTTTTTCTTTGGTTTGGCCTTCGCCTATCGGCACTTGCTCGGCCATGGATTCTTGAAGGGAGGCCAACGCCTGCTCCCGCTCCTGGGCCGTGATCTCGCTTGAAGGCGGGGCTATCGCAATCCCCTTATATTCGCTCAGCTTGAAAACAGGCTCCACCTCGACAACCGCTTCGAGGGTAATGGTTCCTGCTTCGTCGATTCGCGCCGTATGGACTTCGAAAGGGCTGACCGGCTTAAGCTGTTGGTCCTTGGTCGCTTGTTCCAGTGCTTGGTGCGTGGCACGATTGAGGAGTTCCTCGCGGATTTGTCGTTCGTATTGCCGGCTGACTAAATCGACCGGGGCCTTGCCCTTGCGAAATCCCGGTAATGCGGCTTGGCGCTGGAACTCAAGCAGGATATTTTCTCGAAGAGAATCCACCAGCTCTCGTCCGATCCGCAATCGCACCGATTTTTGGCATGCCGCCGTATCATTGACGTGGATTTCGGTGCCATCCGGTGCGGCTGATGAAGCAGTTTTGGAACCTGTGGTTTTCTGTGGACTTCGTCCGAACATAAAACTCTAGGGGTGCGAGGCGCCGCTTTCTACCGCCTCGGGTTATAATCGAAATTTCTCTCCGAGATAGATTTCCCTGGCGCGGGGGTCTGTGATGAGCTCGCGGGCTGTTCCCGTAATCAGGACCCGCCCTTCAGCCATGATATAAGCCCGGTCCGTGATCTCCAAGGTCTCACGCACATTGTGATCCGTCAAGAGAATTCCCAAGCCTCGCCGCTTCAGCTCTCGGATAATTTCCTGGGCTTCAAAAACCGTAATCGGATCAATGCCTGAAAACGGCTCATCGAGCAGAATAAACTGAGGATTCGTCACCAACGCTCGAGTAATCTCAAGCCGCCTCTTTTCTCCCCCAGAAAGCGTATACGCCTTCTGGCGCGCCAAATGGGTAATCCCCAGCTCGTTTAGCAAAAGATCCAGCCGGCGCCGACGATCGGTTGGAGTCAAGTCCAGCGTTTCGAGGATGGCTAAAATATTCTGCTCAACGGTGAGCTTGCGGAAAATAGAGGGCTCCTGTGCGAGATAACCAATTCCCAAACGCGCCCGCCGGTACATGGGCACATCCGTTATGTCTTGCCCATCAAAAAGGATTTGCCCGCCGTCTGGATGCACATAGCCGACCATCATCGCAAAGGTTGTCGTCTTGCCTGCGCCGTTGGGGCCTAAGAGACCGACAATCTCGCCACAGTTGACGTTGATATCCACCCCGTCCACAACCGGGCGCCCGTTATAGCCTTTGACCAACCGTTGACACTCTAGGCTTTGCATCAGCGTTGCGCCGTTTCCAGCCCGCTTAATGAAAGCGACTCCGGGCTGCTCTCGGAAGGATAAATCAAAAGCGAAGGCTTCCCTACCAAAGTGATCTTTCCTGCTCCTGGCTCATAAACCGCCCGCTCGCTTAAAGCCGTATTCTGGTTCTGATGGATGCGCACCCGCCCGGTCGCTTCTGCATAGCGGATGGTATGAGACTCCTGATTCAAATAGGCAACGAGCTTATCCGAATAAAGATCACCATTGGGATCCTGTACATGAACATTGTTTTCGAAGGTGGCGATATCATTCTGGTAATCGAAAGAAAGCGGCCCATCACAAGTGATCGTGACCTGCCTTCGGCCGGTACCCGCAGGTTCTTCGTCACTGGGGTTTAATACCATTTCAATATCTCTCGCAATCGTCCCCTGTTTGAGCTCCGTAAACCCCTCTGCCCCTCGGCCCCGCAAGAGCATATGGTCGGTCTCAATGCGCACCGGCTCTTCGGTGATTACTTGATGCTCATCCGGAAGCCAATGCAGAACCGGAGAGGTAAACCATAATCCGTCACTGGTGTGGATCGTCACCTCATGCTCCAGGCGCACCTTCCGATTCTGCTGATTGAACAAAGCGACAGAGGCAGTCATATATGCCGTCCTGGATGGATCATAGCTAATAGCATCGGGTTGGAGAATCGTGACAATTTGACCGTCGATGCTTGCCCCTTGACCCTCTAATTCCCAGCGTTTCTGACCGCTTTCCTCATAACCGGCTAAATTAAACGTACTCATCTGCTGTGTCGTATCTTGCTGCGAAGACTCTGCCGCCGTGGACGATTCTGACTTCAATGCTTTAGAGGAAGGTTTCGCCCAATCGCATCCGGTTATCCCTCCCAAAACCAGCAGGATCGAGAAAATCCCACAGGCAAGCGACAATCCAGGTTGGGACGGCTTAGGCGGCAGCACAAAATTGGCCACTGGAGCATCGGTTAGAGAAGGTGGTTTCGTTTTCCATCTGCGATGCATCCACACCCATTGGCTGGGATAGCGCCGGATGTAAGACTCCACCACCCCACTCCAGGCTTGAGTCAGTTGGAGTAGTGCTTGAGAACGGTTGACTCCTTGAGGCGCTTGCAAAGCAGGTTCGATAATGAGTCGGAAATGATTCCTTTCCCGGATCAAAAAGCACGGAACGATGGGTGCCCCGGTCATGACAGAAAGGGCAGCCGGGCCCACAGGGGTGTAAGCGGGGTGGCCAAAAAAATCCACAAATATCCCCTCCAAGCTCTCCACATCCTGGTCTGCCATTATCCCCACAATTTGCTTAGCGCGCAGGAGAGTGGCCACTTCCTTTAAGGAACCACGAGCCAACGTAGCCACCCCTTTCTGTCCCCGCATGCCGATGAGAAACGATTCATACTCCGGATAGCGCAAGCGCCGGGCCAATATCGCCCCTTTAAAACCCATTACGCTTAAGTATAAAGCAATAAGCTCCCAGTTGCCAAAATGAGCGCTTAGAGCCACCGCCCCCTCCGATTTGGAAAGCGCTTGGCGCAAATGCTCCATCCCCTCGCAGCGGATGAGCTGCTTGAGGTCTTTTCCGGAAAGCCTGGGCAATAGCAGCCACTCCATGGCCGTTTGCCCGAGATTGCAAAACACATCCCTTGCAATACGGCGGTATTGTTTGTCGGTAAAACTCGAGCCTAAAGCGAATTTCAAGTGGGAAAGAGTCAGACGCCTTTGGGAAGCCAAGAAAATGTAGGCGCCACTTCCTAATAAGAAGCCTAAAGCGCGCGCTAAAGAAAGCGGAAGGCAGCCTACTAGTGTACGCAGTCCTTGAAAGCTTAGGTATAAGATGCGACGGCGAATGGGATGTTTCATGGCAATACAAACTAAATATGATACGCCTTGCTTAGGGGAGCGTCAAGGTATGCAGGCAAGACCAGCAAACAGACACCAGCACACAGCACTCAGAAAAAGCAACTACCACTCCCCTGTCTTTTCTGCCTCTGTGTGCTGTGTGCTGGTTGCTGTGTGCTGGTATGCTGGCTAGGGATTGCGGTGATGCATCTGCTCTTCGAGCCAATCGTTTAGGACATCCCGCTTAAAACGCCATTGCCCTCCGATTTTGGCAGCGGGCATGCGCCCCTCGCGGGTAAGCTTGTAGACCGTCATCACGTGTAACCCAAGATACTGGGCTACCTCGCGCAAGGTCATAATCTGGCCGTTGTTCTTTCCGCCATTGTGTTTCATAGCCGAAGTATGCCATATCCAACCCGAAATCTTCAATAGTTTTACGAAATTCTGACAACTTCTATCGTTGATTACACCTGTTTCAAGTTCGAAGTTCGGAGCGCGGAGTACGGAATTAAAACGAGTCTACGTTTGCTTTCTTATTCCGCACTCCGAACTCCGTACTACGCACTTTTCAACGATCACTGGTAGCGCTCCATGACGTGGCTCCAGAGGCCTTTGGCATGGAGAATCAGATCGATCATCTCTCGCACGGCTCCATGGCCACCGGAACGCTTGGTCATGTAATGGCATGCCAAACGGACTTCCTCAGTGGCGTTGGGTACTGCGACGGAAAAACCCGCCCTCTGCAAAATGGGAAATTCCATCAGGTCATCGCCGATGGCGCAAACCTCTTCTGAAGAGATACGAAATCGTTTGACGAGCTGTTCGTAGATGGGTAATTTCAACAGGCACCCTTGAGCCAGGAAATCCACTTGCAATTCCTTAGCGCGGCGTTTGACCAATCGCGACCGACGCGAGGTAATGATAGCGGATTTCAATCCCATGCGATGCCAGATGACCAAACCTGCCCCATCCTGCACGTCAAAGAATTTCAGCTCATCTCCGTATTCGGCATAAACAATCCGACCATCCGTCAGGACGCCATCCACATCGAGCACCAACCAATTCACGCGGGAAGCGCGTTGGATCGTCTCTGGAGAGAGGGTGCTTAATAGGCTCATATTAGGTACAAGGTACAAGGTACAGGGTTATTACCGGTGTGCTTAGCTTTCTTCCGTCTCCCCGACGACCCGGAGCACTTCTTCAATGGTGATCAATCCCTGGCCCGCTTTGTCCAAGCCATCCTGCAGCATGGTCTTCCAGCCAGGCAGATTCAAGCGGCGATAAGAGGAGCCGATCGTCCTATCCAACACTTGTTGCTTGAGTTCGTCGTTGAGAACCAAAAGCTCGAAGATTCCGATGCGGCCTTGGTAACCCGTACCATTGCAGGCAGCACAGCCTTGGGCCTTGCGGAGCTTACCCAGCATTTCCTGGGAGGGAGCTTGGCTCATTTCCTGGCTCCAGAATCGGCTGAAAGTCTGGACGGCAATGGAATCCGCCGGCAACTGGCACTGCCGACACAAAAGCCGCACCAGCCGCTGGGCGACAATGCCGTTAATGGCAGCTAGGATCAGGTGAGGCTCGATTCCCATATCGATTAACCGGGTTACCGCCCCTGGAGAGTGGCGCGTGTGCATGGTGGAAAAAACCAGATGCCCGGTTAAGGCCGCGCGGATGGCGATATCGGCCGTTTCCTGATCGCGAATCTCTCCGACTAGGATGATGTTGCTATCCTGCCGAAGGATCGCACGCAAACCTGAAGCAAAGGTCAGCCCTACCGAGGGATTGATTTGCGCCTGGTCTGCCCCCTCCATCTGGTATTCAACGGGGTCTTCCAGTGTGACGATTTTAATGTGGGGAGAGCGCAGCTGGTTCAGGCCGGCGTAGAGAGTCGTGGTTTTACCGCTTCCGGCAGGTCCTGTGACCAAAACCAAACCATTGGGTTTGCGGATCAAGCGCTGGTATTCGCTGAAAACCGATGGAGAAAACCCGATCTGGGAAAGCTCTAAAAGGATGCCCGATCGATCCAGGATACGAATGGCGATGACATCCCCATACAGCGTCGGAAAAGACGACAGCCTCAGATCCAGCTTTCTGTTGTTGAACTCGAAATCGATGCGGCTGTCTTGCGGTTTGCTGCGTCCGACCACGTCGGTTGCCATGTTGGCCTTTACCTTCAAAGCCCGGATGAGAACCTCTCGAGTCTCGGGAGGAATCAGGAGCATTTCATGGAGCATCCCATCGATGCGATACCGTACGCGGCCGCCGGAAACGGTAGGCTCCAGATGGATGTCGCTGGCTTTAATCTCCACCCCGTAAGATAGGATCAAATGGAGCAGCTTAAGGATGAATGGGTCGGAAGAAGCCACTTCACCCTTGACATTGCTATCAACTCGCAACGTGTCATACAGTTCCTGCAACGGCCTAGGCATATATTTTAGTCACTGGTCACTGGTCACTCATTCAGAGTCCTGCTCTTAATAAGTCCTGAACATCAAGGAGCCCCACCGGTTGTTTCTTCGCATTGACGACAACGAGTTCGTCGATTTTATGCTCCCGCAGCAAACGAAGGGCTTCCGCCGCCAGGCAATCTGGGGCGATAGTCTTAGGATGAGTCGTCATGACATTTTTGACAACAAGTTCCGCTAAGTTAGGAGCAGAATCCAAATGACGCCTTAAGTCTCCATCGGTAAATATACCTACCAACCGGCCTTGCTCATCGATAATGCTCGCACAACCGGCACGAGCGCGCGTGGTGGCCAGTAAAACGTCCTTGACTCTGGCCGTCTGCCGCACGATGGGATTGGCATCCGCAGTCCGCATCAAATCCGTAACACGCAGCAACAGTTTCCGCCCCAGCTGCCCGCCAGGATGAAGCAGAGCGAAGTCTTTCTCCCGGAATCCTTTTTGTTCCGCCACGACCACCGCCAGCGCATCCCCAAAGGCCAGCATCGCGGTAGTCGAAGCGGTTGGAGCCAGATTCAAGGAACAGGCCTCCCGGGTCACGCTGACATCTAGGACCACGTCGCTGTGTTTCGCCAGTGTCGAGTGTGGATTTCCGGTTAAGGCGATGAGCTTGGAGCCAAGCCGCTTGATGACGGGAAGCAACCGCGTGAGTTCTTCCGTCTCGCCACTCTTTGAAAGCACGATCATGACATCCTCTTTCGTCACACGGCCTAAGTCCCCATGAATCGCTTCTGCAGGGTGCACCGAGTGGCTGGGAGTTCCCGTTGAAGCCAGAGTCGCTGAAATCTTCTGACCAATCAGGCCTGCCTTACCCATTCCCGTAACCACCACACGGCCTTTACAAGCAGCCAGCAACTCAACTGCCTGGATGAAAGAATGGTCAACGCGGCGAAGGAGCCGTTGAATGGCTTGCGCCTCAATCCGCAATACTTCTCTTGCACGCACGATCCCATTGCGCCGCCTCATCCTTATCGTCTTCTTCTGTGTGCTGTGTGCTGGATGCTGTGTGCTGTCCCCAATGCTTGACGAATAGCCTGAATCTCTTCAAGCAACCGTGGAAGATCGGCAAGTTTTAGCATATTCGGTCCATCGCAAGGAGCTTGGCCTGGATCCTCGTGTATTTCAAGAAAAATGCCATGACAGTAGCCGGTTGCCACAGCAGCCCGTACCAAAGTCGGCACAAACTCGCGCTGCCCTCCTGAGGCATGCCCTAACCCTCCCGGCAGCTGGACAGAGTGCGTTCCATCGTAGATGACCGGATGCCCGAATCCGTTGAGGATCTGCAAGCTGCGCAAATCGGAAACAAGATTGTTGTAACCGAAACTCACCCCTCGCTCCGTCAGAAGAATGGCGTGGTTTCCGACGCTGTACGCTTTTTGAACGACAGGCCCCATATCCCAGGGGGCCAAAAACTGGCCTTTCTTGATGTTAATCGGCTTGCCCGCACGGGCAACGGCCATGACGAAATCGGTCTGGCGGCATAAAAATGCCGGGATTTGAAGCACATCCAGCACTTCAGAAGCCGGAAGCACTTCCTGCTTGCAATGGACGTCGCTGAGAATCGGAAGTCCGAGCTTTCGTTTTACGCTGGAAAGAATCTTCAGGCCTTTTTTTAGACCCGGACCCCGATAGGAATCCTTGGAAGTGCGGTTGGCCTTGTCATAGCTGCACTTGACGATGTAAGAAACGCCGGCATCCTCGCACATTCTTGCGATGCGCTCTGCGTGAGACAGAAGATGCCGCTCGCTTTCGATGACATCCGGCCCTGCGATGAGCACCAAGGGTTGTCCTGCGCCAATAGAAACGGGGCCGACTCGAACAACTGAAGACTTTTGAGCACCAGGGCTGCCGCGACTCATCGCGCTCGCCCCTTGATCTTGCGTCGAATTGTTCTTTTGTCCTTTAGCTGTTTTCTGCCATCTGATTGCTGATTGCTGATTGCTGATTGCTGTTTTTCCAGGCACGCCGCGACGAATGCGCGGAAAAGCGGATGGGGACTCAGCGGGCGGGATTTAAACTCCGGATGAAACTGGCCTGCGACGAACCACGGGTGTCCTTTGATTTCGATGAGCTCCACCAAACCTCCCTTAGGGTAGATCCCGGAAATGACAAGGCCTGCTTTCTCAAATGGCGCGCGATACGCGTTGTTGAATTCGTAACGGTGCCGATGACGCTCCGCAATTTCTTCAGACTGGTACGCCGCGTGGGCTTTCGTACCTGCCGCTAATTGGCATCGCGAGGAGCCCAGTCGCATCGTCCCCCCCATTGCGGTGACCCCTTGCTGCTCTTCCAGCAAGCTGATGACGGGATTTTTCGTCTTGGGATTGAATTCCGTTGAGTTCGCATCCATCAGACCGCACACGTTGCGGGCAAATTCGATGACCGCACATTGCATCCCAAGGCAAATGCCTAGAAACGGCACCCGGCTCTCCCTCGCATAACGGATGGCGGAGAGCTTTCCCTCGATGCCGCGGTGTCCGAAACCACCAGGAATCAGGATTCCATCCACCTCTTTGAAAAGAGCCTGCGCGCCTTCTTTTTCAATTTGCTCCGCGTCCATGCGCACAATCTCGACAGCGGCACTGTTGGCCAACCCACCGTGCCGAAGGGCTTCGTAAATGGATTTGTAGGCATCCTGAAGCTGGATGTACTTGCCCACGACCGCAATGCGCACACACTTGGAAGGGTTAAGCGCTTTGTTCACTACCTGTGTTCGCCATTGCTCCATGTCATGCTGCGGGCATTCCAGGCGTAGCATTTTCAATATGGTCTCATCGAGTTGTTGCCGGCTAAACGATAAGGGCACCTCGTAAACGTCTTTTACATCCACGGCTTGGATCACAGCTTCTGGAACCACATTGCAGAATTGCGCGATTTTATTGCGCACCCCTTCCGAAAAAGGTTTTTCCGTCCGGCAGAGCAAGATATCCGCTTGAAGCCCGATTTCCCTTAGCTTACCGACGGAGTGCTGTGTCGGTTTGGTCTTCATCTCATCCGCCGCACGGATGTAAGGGACTAGGGTTAAGTGCACGTTGATGGCATTGCCATGGCCGACTTCATTACGCAATTGCCGGATGGCCTCCAAAAAAGGCAGCCCTTCGATATCCCCGACCGTGCCTCCTACCTCTACGATCACGACGTCCAGCTTAGGATCCTGAGCGGCTAATTTGGTAATCGATTGCTTGATCTCATCGGTAATGTGGGGAACCACCTGAACCGTTCCACCCAGATAATCTCCTTTACGCTCTTTGGTGATCACCGAGTAATAAATGCGCCCGGCGGTGACGTTGTTGTCTTTCGTCATGGTCTGGCCGGTGAAGCGCTCATAGTGGCCAAGATCGAGGTCCGTTTCCGCTCCGTCGTCCGTAACGTAAACCTCGCCATGCTGATAAGGGCTCATGGTGCCCGGGTCCACATTGATGTAGGGATCCAGCTTTTGCAGAGTGACCTTCAGCCCGCGGGACTTCAAGAGCAATCCGATGGAGGCACAGGCAATTCCCTTGCCGAGACTGGAAACAACTCCCCCCGTCACAAAGATATACTTGGCCATAATCAAGAATCCTTCCTTAGCACACCCCGGCCCGCCATTCGCGACTGCCGGGGCGGGCAGCAATCGGCACACAGCACACAGAAGAGTAAAACGATAGATAGGAAGTAAGAATTTGGAGGTAGGATGTTGGAATCACTTCGTTGATAAACGCATCCGTCCCTTTCCAATTTCCAACCTCTAACTTCCAACTTCTATCCTCTCCCATGCCCCCTTGGCTCATGAATGTCGCAGAAGGGCTTCGACGCGAATCAAATCTTCCGGGGTATCGACGCCGATTGAGTCATGTATCGTCTCGATCATTTTGATGCGATACCCGTGTTCGAGCGCACGCAATTGCTCCAGTTTTTCGCACTGCTCAAGCAAAGTGGCTTCCAGATGCGGAAACTGCAGTAAAAAGTTTCGTTGATAGCCATAGATGCCAAGGTGCTTCCAGTAAATTTGGGACATGGGACGTGGGCCATGGGACATGTCCCCTGTCCCCTGCGACCGAGCCGGTAATATCATTGCCGGCGAGGGAGTGCCACCAACCGCAGGGTTGGCGGCCGACCGAGCCGGCACAATCTTTGCTGGCGAGGGAGTGCCGCGAAACGCTGGTTTCGCGGCCCCTTTGTCCCAAGACTGTTGCCTAACATGAGGAATGGCAGCGCGGGAAAAATACAGAGCAAATCCATCACGATCCACAACCACCTTGACGACGTTGGGATTGGAAAGATCCTCTGGCTTAAGAGGCGTCATCGCCGAGGCCATGGGAACCGCTGCATGCTGGCTTAAATAGGCTGCCAGCTGATGGATGATCTCCGGATGGATCAGCGGCTCATCCCCCTGCACGTTGATGATGACACCTGCGGTACTGCTTCGAGCCACCTCCGCAGCGCGTTCCGTTCCACTTTGAGCCTGGGGATTGGTCATAAGGGCCTCTCCGCCACAGCTTCGCACGGCTTGACAGATGCGATCGTCGTCGGTGGCCACAACCACCTGACCGATGCCTTTCGCGCTGAAAGCGCGCTGGTAGACATGCTGGATCATAGGTTTGCCATCCAGCAAGGCCAGAGGTTTTCCAGGAAATCGGACAGATCCGTAGCGCGCAGGAATGACAACGAGAACGCCGCTTTTTTGCAGGGGACCGTTTGATTTTTCCTGCATGAAAGCCGGTATCGTCATCGCCTGCTGCCTCCGTGCAACTTCGCCCCTAATTCCTCTGGCGTGATGACGGCCACCCCCACCTTCCCGACTACGATCCCTGCCGCCAGATTAGCCAGGCGAGCGGCGTCTTCCATGGGACAGCCGCCTGCCAAAGCCAATGTGAATGTCGCAATCACCGTATCCCCGGCACCTGCTACGTCAAACACTTCTTGAGCCACCGTGGGGATCAGCGTTCTTCTTCCGTTGCGTTCAAACAAACACATTCCGTCTTCTCCCAGCGTCATCAAAAGACCCTCGCACCGAAGACGCTCGATGAGCTCTTCACCGGCTTTGCGAAAATCCTCATCTGTTTTCAGCTCTCGGCCAACGGCGTTGCCTGCTTCCGTGCGGTTAGGGGTAAGGGCGGTTACTCCGTGGTAGAGATCGAAATGTTCTTCTTTGGGATCCACGGTGATGATTTTTTTCATCGACCGGGCAAGCGGGATAATTTCCTCAAGAAGCCTTCGGGTGATCACTCCTTTACCGTAATCCTCGATCACGACGGCATCGGCCTGTTTCAGGCGCGATCGAACCGCCGCAATCAACCGGCGAATGATCGACTCAGAAAGAGTCTTTTCTTCTTCACGGTCCACCCGGACCACCTGTTGATGATGGGCAATCACCCGGGTTTTAACCGTCGTAGGACGTTGTCCCCTAAGGATCCCTTCGGTTTGGATCTTGCGGGAGTTCAAATCCGCCAGCAATGCCGAACCCCATCGGTCCTCTCCGACTAAGCCAACGACACTGACTCCTCCTCCGAGGGAGCGGATGTTGTTGGCCACATTCGCCGCACCTCCGGGCATCATGGACTCGGACTTCACCCACACCACAGGTACCGGGGCTTCCGGACTGATACGGCTGACCCTGCCCCAGATGAACTCATCTAGCATAAGGTCGCCTACAACCAAGACGTGGCTGCGCCTAAACCGTGGCAACAAGCCATTCAAGCTTGAAACCTTAAGCCGTGCGACCATTGGATTTCCGGGGCAGCTGCTCGAGAACAGCGCGCGCCAAAAGAGGAATCAGGATCTCATGGTGGCCGGTTATGTGGATCGCGGTTCCCCCAAGCAGGGTTGGCCTTTTTAACACATTCTCGTGGGGACGATAATGGCGGATCATGTCAAAATCGAAGGCCGTAAAATCCTTGACGGAAAAACCCAGATTACGCGAAATGGAAACGGCCTTAAGGAACACTTCCGGTAAAATGACGGCTGAGCCAAGATTGCCGACGACACCGCCGGAGCCAAGTGTGGCCACCACCCCGGAAAGCTTCCGGAAATCTTCCAGAGACGTTTGGCCGATTGCCGCTCCGTCTGCGGAAGATTGCTGATGGATGATATCGGTCCCAATAGCCACATGCACCGTTGCGGAAACTCCCATTTGATAACAGGTAGCCAGGAGGCTCATTTTTCGTTGGGGAAGGCGGCGCTTCACAATCATCGCTCCCACGGAGTATCCCAGGCCCCAACCCTTTTTAGCCCCTTGTCGAATCGCGGCATTGATGAACGAATGCGTCTCCTCTGCCATTCCAAAAGAACCATCTGCCAGAGCAGAGGCCACATCTTCAGAAGTCGACCCCATTAAAGAGAGCTCAAAATCATGGACGACTCCGGCACCGTTCATGGCGATAGCCGTTACAATACGACGCCGGATCAGTTCAATCAGAAGCGGGCTTAATCCCACCTTGATGACATGCGCTCCAAACATCAAAAGAACGGTCTTGCGGCCAGTATGAGCACGGATGATGGCATCAACCACTCTGCGTAAGTCTCGTGCAGCAAGGATATTAGGGAGAGAGTCGTAGAACTGGCGGAAGGAGCCGCCTTTTTTGCCAACCCTTGCAAAAGCATCCACATTGACCTTGCTTTTACGAGAATTGGCCGGGTAGGTCTTAAGCTTGGAAAAATCCAGGGTCGGCACGGATAAAATTCTAACAGAGCCGACGGAAGGTGTCAACGCGTCGAAAAACAGCTGTCAACGCCCAATAGAAATGTCCTCTTTTCTGCCCAGTAGAAATGTCCTGTTTTTTAGGGCCTTGAGTCGTTGGACGCGCTCGAACTGTCGCCAGGGATGATCC
>JACPAW010000162.1 GCA_016180605.1 Candidatus Omnitrophota bacterium
CGCTACTGCAAGTGGTGCCGCAAACATGTGGTTCATAAGGAAACGAAGTAAATTTTCAATGAAAGAATCCAACAATTGGAAGATGGTGGTGATAGAGCTTGCGTCCGATATAGGAGCGTCGGTTAACGGTAAACCACCGGTCTCCAAAACCGGGACTGCAGGTTCGATTCCTGCCGCTCCTGTGTTTAAGTGGCTCCTAGCAGGAATCTCCGCCAAAAGCGCTAACATGATGGGCGGACCCGCCCCTCGGCAGAACAAGGTGGCGGGGAAGAGAGGCCCGACTTAATCAGCTCATGACAAAAGCATTGACCCGATTCACGACATTCTTGACCGAAGTAAAAGAAGAGATGAAGCAAGTCGCTTGGCCCAGCCGCGAAGAACTCGTAGGATCCGCCTTGGTCGTGTTCGTGGGGGTAACCCTTTTGGCACTTTACATTAGTATTTGTGACTTCATTCTCTCAAAAACTGCGCAAGTTTTGTTACGCTAACGATCCATGAGCGACGCCGACGCAAGCCAGACCCAAACGAGCGAGTCCACCGTAAAGCCGCAGTGGTATATCATTCACGCGCAAACCGGCCAAGAACTGAAAGTCAAAGCGAATATTGAAAATCGGATGCGCCAGGGCAGCGCAGGAACTCAGATTGCCCAAGTACTGGTCCCTACCGAGCGCGTCGCTGAAGTTCGCTCTGGAAAAAAGCGCATCTCCGAAAGGAAATTTTTTCCCGGTTATCTTTTGGTACAAATGGAAATGACGGATGAAAGCTGGCACTTGGTTCGCACCACTCCGGGGGTCACTGGTTTTATCGGTGCGGGGCGGCGTCCGGTTGCGCTTGCGGATGAAGAGGTGGCGGAGATTCTGCGCCAAACCGAAGAGCGTAAGGAAAAACCCACCTCCCGCGTGACTTTCCAAAAGGGAGAGGGTGTTCGCGTCATTGAAGGGCCTTTCACCAATTTCAGCGGAGTCATCGAGGAAGTCAACACCAACCGTGGCAAACTGAAGGTATTGGTTTCCATTTTCGGCAGGCAAACACCCGTTGAACTGGAATTCTGGCAAGTGGAGCGTCTATAAATAAGACACCAGACATCAGACATTAGACATCAGTAAAAAAGTTTCTTCCAATTTTCTGATGTCTGAGGTCTGAAGTCTAATGTCTGAGGTTTCATTCCATGGCAGTCAAGAAGGTTAAAGCGGTACTCAAACTGTACTGCCCCGCAGGTCAAGCGAATCCGGCTCCGCCGGTTGGTCCTGCTCTGGGGCAACATGGCGTCAATATCATGGAGTTCTGCAAGAAATTCAACGAGCAGACCAAGGGCAGAGAAGGACTTGTGCTGCCAGCCGTCATTACCGTTTACGAAGACCGGTCTTTTACCTTTATTATCAAGAGTCCTCCTGTCTCCATACTACTCAAGCAAGCCTGCGGGATCGCGAAAGCATCCGGGAACACCCCGCGAGAAAAAGCAGGCCAGATCAAACGAGCCCAGGTTGAGGACATTGCCAAACAGAAGCTAATCGATCTGAATGCTTGGGACCTTAAGTCAGCCGTAAGGATGATAGAAGGAACAGCCCGCAGCATGGGAATCGACGTGGAGTCATAAAACCCGATGCCCCTTATCCTAAGCAAGCGATACAAGAAAGCACAGGAGATGCTCGACCGCAAAGCCACCTACGCCCTGGAAGATGCGGTCAAGCTTTTAAAAACATTTCCTCCTGTGAAATTCGATGAAACGGTGGAAATTTCCGCATCCTTGAACATCGACCCAAAGAAAACCGACCAAACCGTACGGGGTACCGTGGTCTTGCCCCATGGAACAGGAAAGACACGGCGTGTCGTGGTTTTCTGCAAAGGAGAAAACGCTATCCGGGCCCGCTCCACCGGCGCTGAAGAAATCGGCGATGCGGATTTGATAGAAAAAATCCAGCAAGGCTGGCTTGAATTCGATGTTGCCATTGCAACCCCCGACATGATGCGGGACGTATCGCGACTAGGAAGAATTCTAGGCCCCCGCGGCTTGATGCCCAACCCCAAAACAGGAACCGTTACGGATGACGTGGCTAAAGCCATTCAAGAGGTCAAGCGTGGCCGGGTTGAGTTTAAGATGGACAAACTTGCCAATATCCACTTCGTGATTGGAAAACTTTCCTTTCAAGCCGAACAACTGATCGAAAATAGCCGTGTTGCGATTGAAGCGATCATGCATGCCCGTCCCTCTTCGATTAAAGGCCGTTATATCAAGCGGTTATCTTTGTCCAGCACGATGAGCCCTGGAATTGCGCTAAAGACAGAGGGTCTTGAGGCGCAATTTTCTTCTGCGGAGAGTTAATGGCACGCGTAGGACGATTGGTTAAAGAGTCGATCATTTCGGAAATAGAGCGCGATTTCAAAGAACAGCCGAATTTCCTGGTCATGTCTTTTAATCGCTTGGCTTCAACGGAAGCGGATCAACTGCGTAAGGAACTGCACACTTCTGCTGCGCGGCTGCTCATGGTCAAGCGGCGCCTTGCCACACATTTCATTTCCCGCCTGCAGCTTTCCGGTGCTAAGGAATTACTCGAGGGCTCGGTCGGTTTTATTCTGGCAGGTTCCGATATTCTTCCGACTGCGAAAATCATCGTGGAATTTCGGAAAAAACATGAAGAACAATTGGTCATCAGAGGTGGCCTCATCGATGGCCAACTGCTGGATGGCCAACACGTGGAGCATTTGGCAAGCCTGCCATCAAAGCCGCAATTGCTTGCCCAAGTAGTCGGCACCATTGAGGCTCCTATGGCAAATCTGATTATGACCATCGAACAGTTAATCAGTGATGTCGCATTCATTACGGAGCAGGCGGCTGCCAAAAAACCGGCAGCGAGTCAATCAGAGAAAAAGGAGGAAGAAAAGCAATGACGGAACAGCTGAGCAAGCGGGTCGAAGAGGCCTTGAAGCTGACCGAGGAAATGACAGCCCTTGAGCTTTCCAGCTACGCCAAGGCAATGCGGGAGAAATTCGGAATCACTGCAACGGCAGTGATGGCCTCTCCTGTAGCGGCAGGCGGGGGTGCGGCAGCAGCGGTTGCGGAAGAGCCAACCGCCTTCGATGTCATACTCGCTAATGCAGGTGCTAATAAGATTCAGGTCATCAAAGAAATCCGCACGATCACCAGCCTTGGCCTTAAGGAAGCAAAAGATCTCGTTGAGGCCGCACCGAAACCTGTCAAGACCGGGGTGAAAAAAGAAGAGGCTGAAGAGATCAAGAAGAAATTGGAAGCCGCTGGAGCAACGGTTGAATTGAAGTGACGCACTCGTCAACCCCGCGTGAGGCGATGAGCCATACCGTCAGCTTTGCCAAGCTTGCAGAAGGATTAGCACCACCGGATCTTGTGGAAGTGCAGAAGCATTCCTATGCAGAATTCCTGCAATTGGAAGTGCCCAAGCACAAGCGGACCAACGTCGGCCTTCAGGCGGCGTTTCTTGAAACGTTTCCGATCGAGAACCGAGACAAAACGTTTCGCTTGGACTTCGTCCACTATTTGCTGGGAAAACCCAAATATAGTGTCGGCGAGTGTCTCCGAAACGG
>JACPAW010000042.1 GCA_016180605.1 Candidatus Omnitrophota bacterium
AGGGCTCCCACACGCCGCAGCCGACGACGCCGATAGTGCGGCGCGGCGAGGACGTGTGGGATGGTGCTGTGGCAGGACCCATCAAATTAGGACACCATCTGCTGCTACCCTGGGTTGACCCTCGTCTTTGGCATCGCTATACTAATTAGATACCAAATGGTTGAGCCATCCTTCCACCCTATCCCGGAAATTCTTGAGGAAATCCGCAAGGGCCACCTCGTCATCGTGGTCGATGACGGAGATCGCGAAAACGAAGGCGATCTGGTCATGGCCGCCTCATGCGTGACGCCAGAGCATATTGCTTTCATGGCAACGCATGGCCGAGGTATTATCTGCGTTCCCATGGAAGGCAAGAGATTGGATGTGTTGGGGTTGCACCCGATGACCGCTGCTTCGGAAGATCCCATGAAAACCGCCTGGACCATCTCGGTAGACGCCAAGCGCGGGGTCACAACCGGGATTTCGGCCTTCGATCGAGCGCATACCATCCAGACTCTTTTAGATCCGCAAAGCAGCCACAATGACTTAGCACGTCCTGGCCATTTGTTTCCTCTGCGGGCAAAAGAGGGAGGCGTTCTGCGGCGGGCAGGGCATACCGAGGCGGCGGTCGACTTGGCACGGCTGAGCGGTCAGTATCCGGCAGGAGTCATCTGTGAGATCATGCGAGATGACGGGACGATGGCCAGAACTTCGGATCTTTTGGAATTCGCCAGCCGTCACGGGCTTAAAATCTGCACGATTGCCAGCCTCATCGAATATCGGCGGCGATTCGAGAAGCTGATCCATCGCGTGGTAACGACCAAGCTTCCGACTGAGCATGGCTTATTTACGATGATTCTCTACGGTTCCAGCGTGGATGATCGCCAGCATATCGCCTTGGTTAGAGGGAATGTAGACCGCCAGAAAGCCGTTTTGGTGCGCGTGCATTCGCAATGCCTAACGGGCGATGTTTTTGGCAGCTTACGCTGCGACTGCGGGTTGCAACTGAGGCGAGCCATGCAGAAGGTCAGCGAAGATGGTTGTGGAGTGATTCTTTACATCAACCAGGAAGGCCGGGGGATTGGGCTTGGAAATAAGCTTAAGGCCTACGCGCTCCAGGATCAGGGACTGGATACCGTTGAGGCGAACTTGGCTCTTGGTTTTGAGCCTGATTTGCGTGATTACGGTTTAGGGGCTCAAATTCTCGTGGATCTGGGCCTGAAAGATTTAAGGCTCCTCACCAATAATCCCCGTAAGATCATTGGATTGGAAGGATACGGCCTGCGGGTGGTGGAACGCGTTCCCATTGAAATCACTCCTCATCCTGAAAATGCCAAATATCTTGAAACCAAGCGCGACAAGCTGGGGCATCTTCTGGAAACGGGGACACTGACACCTCCTGAGGCATGAGGTCTTCCGCACGCCCTTTGTATGCCCCAAACGCTGCCTCCGGTAAACATTTTGTCATCGCTGCGGCATCGTTTCACTCCGCATTAACAAGCGCCTTAGTCAGGGCCGCTCTCGATGTTTTGCATCGGGCGCAAGCGGCATCCACGGCTGTGCGCATCGTGGAAGCCCCAGGGGTTTTTGAGCTGCCTTTGACAGCTTTGCGTGCTGCGAAAATGTATCCTCGCCCGGATGCCATCATCGCTCTTGGCTGTGTGATTCGAGGGCAAACTTCGCAGTACCAAGTCATCGCCCATGCAGCAGCCCAAGGGCTGATGCAGGTTTCGTTATCGAGGGGGATTCCGGTGACTTTCGGTGTGATCGTTGCCGAATCCCTCGCTCAAGCCAAAGCGCGTGCCGGTGGCAGGCTGGGTAACCGTGGACGGGAAGCTGCAAAAGCCGCTCTGGCGATGTTGCAGAAGAAGTCCGGATCACTCTAACATGCGCAACCGCACCAAAGCTCGAGAGCAGGCGCTGCAGATGCTTTACCAGCGTGATTTGCGCAATGCGCAGGCGAATCAGATCGTCGAAGAATTTTGGACCCGAACAGGAAATCCAGGCTTTCGCGAATGAGCTTTTCGTCGGTACGACGGAGAAGCTTTCTGCCATCGATCCGCTCATTGCCACTCATGCGGACAATTGGGACTTAAAGCGCATGGCGGTCATTGACCGGAACATCTTAAGGCTTGGCGTCTTTGAGCTTCTTCACTCAGCGGAGACTCCTCCTAAAGTCTGCATCAATGAGGCCATTGAATTGGCAAAGCGTTTCGGTGATTCCGAATCGGGAAAATTCATCAATGGGGTATTAGATGCCATCCACAAAGCCCATGCCCGCTGAAAGCCAAATGGCTCTGGCCGATTTACACACCCATACCTATTTCTCCGATGGAACGGAGAGTCCGGCGCGTGTGGTGGAAATGGCCAAGGCAGCCGGTTTGGCGGCGATTGCGATTACCGACCACGATAACATCGATGCTTTCCCCGTGGCACTACCCATCGCACAACAGCTAGGGATTGAGCTTTTGGTGGGCATCGAGATGTCGGCAAGCTACGATGGGCTGGAAGTGCACCTGTTGTCTTACGGGTTTGACAGAGAGAACGTCGTTCTCCAGAAACATCTAAGTGAACAAAAGGCGCGTCGAGTAGAACGGGTTCACACCATGGTCAAGCGGCTTCAGGCAGTCGGCTGCCAGATCGAGGCGGAGGAGGTCTTTGCCATCGCCGGAGCCGGGACGGTGGGACGGCCGCACGTCGCACGCGTTTTGCTCAAGCACGGCTACATCTCCCGCCTATCGGAAGCTTTTTCGCGCTATATCGGCCCCGACAATCCCGGATTTGTCCCCGGTTCTCCTCTTGCGCCAAAAGAAGTCATCCGAGTGATCCGCGCGGCAAACGGCATACCCGTTCTGGCACACCCGATTTTCTTAAAGCGCGATCAATTGATCGCTACTTTTGTGGAGCAGGGTTTAGGCGGATTGGAAGTATTCCATTCCAATCACCCGCCCGATGCCGTGGCCCGCTACAATAAGCTCGCCAATCGCCTAGGTCTTCTGAAGACTGGAGGCAGCGATTTCCATGGAGACACGAAAGAGGGGCTCCCTATAGGCACCTCCGCCATCCCCTATCACTTTGTTGAAGCACTGAAACGTAGGTCTGCTTAGCCAGTGGTAAATTCCTCGATGCATCACGATACGGTGGAACTGCCTTTCTTGAACCTACCCGCTAAAATCCGGACGCTCGATGAGCGCTTTATGGCTCGGGCGTTGGCATTGGCGGCTCGCGGCTGGGGCTTGACTTCTCCTAATCCGGCTGTGGGGGCTGTGATTGTAAAGAACAATCGCATTGTGGGTGAGGGGTTCCATCATCGAGCCGGATCGTTTCACGCAGAGAGGGAAGCGTTGCGGCAAGCAGGACCGAAAGCAAAAAGGGCCACATTGTACGTGACCCTTGAGCCCTGCAACCACACCGGAAGGACCCCTCCTTGCTGCGATGCGATCCTGGATTCCGGCATTTCCCGCGTTGTGGTTGGAGTACCGGACCCTAACCCGATTACCAATGGGAAGGGAATTTCAAGGCTTAAGAAAGCCGGTATAAAAGTTGCTCTGGGTGTTTTAAAGGAAGCCTCTTGCCAAATCATCGAGCCGTTTGATAAAGCCATGACGCTGCGGATGCCATGGGTCCTCGTAAAGATTGGACAAAGCCTGGATGGAAAAATTGCCACTTCATCCGGCCAGTCAAAATGGATTACATCGAGCGCTTGCCGCAAAATCGGCCATGCCTGGCGAGCACGGATGGATGCGTTATTGGTTGGGATCGATACTATTCTGGCGGATGACCCGCTTCTTTCTGCGCGAGGCGTCTTCCATCAAACCCCGCGTCCCATTAAAGTGATCTTGGATAGCCGGCTGCGCATTCCTCTTCATGCGCGTTGCCTCTCCGCGGAATCTCCGGCACTCACCCTTGTAGCGACGAATCAGTCGCGTGGTCGAAAGCAGCGCGATTTAATGCGCCGCGGCGTTGAGATCATCCCGTTTCCTTCGAGAGAGGGACGCATTTCTTTGAAGCATCTATGCCGCTATCTTGCAGGGCGTGGCATCCAAACCGTTTTAATCGAAGGAGGCGGAGAAGTCATCGCCAGCGCTTTGGCAGAAAAGATCGTAGACCGGATCGCTTGGTTCGTCGCACCGGTGCTTCTTGGAGGTAGAGAAGCTCCCAGCTCCGTGGGGGGCAGGGGAGTTTCTCAGCTTAAGAGTGCGGTGTGCATTGAAGATATGAAATGTTACAAGATTCAACGGGACCTATGCATTCAGGGGCGAGTCGTAAATCGGAACGGTCCAGCGCGTGACGCGCAAAGACGGACTCGTGCGGGTTGCCATTGAAGCTCCCCAGGTTTCCAAGAAGGTTGGGGTGATGGAGAGTGTTGCGGTCAACGGCGTTTGTTTGACGGTGGTATCGATTCGGGGTTCTATGCTTGAGTTTGAGATGGTAAGCCAAACGCAGCGCTTGACCAGCTTAGGATCTTTGCGGGTGGGTTCTTGCGTGAATTTGGAGCCAAGCTTATCGTTGCGAGATCGGCTAAACGGTCACTGGCTCCTAGGCCACATCGATGGAGTCGGAGAAGTGATTCAGCGGCGCCAAAAGCCAGGAGAATTAGTGCTGACCATCCAAGTGCCGGTATCTTGGAAAAAGTGGATTGTTGCCAAAGGATCCATTGCAGTCGACGGAGTGAGTTTGACGGTGGGTCAGTTGCATGGGAAAGCGGCTTTTAGCGTCTACTTGATCCCTGAAACGTTGCGCCAAACGACACTTGGAGATCGAAGGGTGGGAGATCGGCTCAATATCGAAACAGACTATCTCGCCAAGCTGGTAAGAAAAGCGCTCTAGTTTTTACCGAAATTTCCAAGACTGCAGCAATTCCTCAAAGGCTGCGGCATAGCGATCAAATTCCCTGGCATCCGCGCTTAAGGTAAGCTCGTACAAGTAAGGACCTTTCTGGAAGAAGCAACTTCTCGTTTTTACGGGAATAGCCAGCGCTTTAAGCCCTGGTTGGTGTAATGGGGGAATGGTGAAAGTCACTACCAAGTCTGTCGCCTGCACTCCTGCAATTGGGGTCACATTTTCACTTAACACGTGAGGATCTTTGTAAAGGTGTTTGGTAAAGCGACTCACGCGGGATGCGACATCCTCATCTGTGCCTCCGTTGTCTCGATTCGGGGCAGAGAGCACAGAAAGATAACAGGTATAAGTGTCTTCCGCATTGCGCGGTCCCTGAATCCGGATTTGACGATACGACTCTATTCTTCCGCGTTCTTTCGTCAGCTTCCATTCTGAAGGATACCGGAAATCCACATGCAATTCCGGTTCTTCTCCCGTATAGGTGGCATAAGTCCCCAACGGGTTGTTCATCGATTGCTCCTGGGCGTAACTATCTTGCCCTGGTTTTATTGCCACAAAAAGCAATACCGCTGTACCCCACCCAAGAATCCAACGCCGATCCAAGAATCGATTCGTCATGGTGATCACCCGTATAGAGAAGCAATGAGTGTGCGCAGCGCGGACTCTCCTTGCAGGGCTGCCTGATAGCCAGCTTCGTTGGTTGATTCTACCGTCGTATCATACGGTGAGTAGGAAGAGCGCACCCCTTGCCAGAACACCGCTCCATTCCACCACGCCGTGAATTCCACGTCAACAACCGTTCGATTGCCATTAGCGTAGTCCAGCAGTGTACCATCCAAATATTGCTGAAAGTGAGTCCCTTCATGGACTAAGACCGTTGCGAGTACTTCGGGTGATTCATTAGCATAGGCAGGATTGAATAAAATAAAAGGAAGAGGAGAAGGCGGCCCTGGAATAAGAAGAGACTCATATTGGAAATAGGCGATGGCATCCGCAGTGGATCCGCTGAAATCACTGGCACTGCCTACGGCAATCTCAATGCCTCGGCGATAAAGGTCGTCTGTGATGAAACTAGCGGATGAGTTAGCAACAATGTCCCAGACTGCAGTGAGCACAGAAGCGCCCACACCCGTAAGGTTCCTTTGGTTGGCATCCGGCCAGTTGGTCCACAAATCTGCTCCGCGCACCGCATAAGCCAGATCGCCCCCTGAGACCCCAGCAGGAGAGGGTGGATTTTGGCCTGAGCCACCCCCGCTACCCCCACCTCCACCCGAACCGCCACCGGTGCCTCCTGAGCCACCTCCCATTGCACCACCGCCACCACCTCCCCCTCCACTTCGGCCACTCCCTCCTCCTGCTGCACCTCCACTGCCACCCGCACTTCCTCCAGAGCCAGCTCCTGGGCCGCGTATTCCGCCGGGAGTGGGGCCACCAGCAGGTGCGCCAATTCCAGCTCCGCTTGCCCCGCCGGATCCAGGCCAGTAGTAATTGATGTTTCCTTTATGGTCCATGGTCAAGCGCGTTCCGCTATACCGGTTGGTGGCGATGATCAAGAACTGGGATTGGTTGTCATCCACGTCCGTAATTTCATAATCGAAATAGCGCGCGGTAAGATCCAGAGACAATTGCATATTGATGGAAGGAAGATCGACTGCTTCCACGAAAGCTCCATGCTCGACGTGGTGCACGAATTGGGCTTGTCGGATCGATGCAAAATTAGTGATCGCTTCTGCGCTGCGTGATCGTTCTACACTGCGGAAATAAGAAGGCAAGGCCACCATAGCGAGAATAGCGATGATGCATACCGCCAGAAGAATTTCGAGCAAGGTAAAGCCGCGACGTTTGAAGAAAATAAGAGGTCTTGTCATGGATTGGAGGGGGGGTTCATTTCATCCAGTACTTTAAGATTGGTTTGAGCCGGTTCAAATCCTGGGTTTAACACGAGCGCTTGTGACCAAGCTTGTCGTGCTTCATCCCATTTTTCTTGAGCAGCGGCTACGAGTCCCACGTTCGTCTGTGTTTGAGCGCTCTGCGGATTCAATTGCAATGCCTTCTGTATGGCAAGATTCGCTTCCTCCAAAGCACCGATGCGCAGATTGGCAATACAGATTCCATTCCATGCCAGGATGTGGTCTTTCTTTCGATCGACAACCTCTCGAAACTCATGGAGGGCTAAGTCGGGTTCTCCAAGCCGCAGCTTCAATAGACCCAGCTGATAACGAGCTTCCACGTCATCCGGGACTAATCCCACCAGCTGTTGCAAGGCCTGTTGGGCTGCTTTTTCCTGGTTCAGGCGCAAAAAGATGCGGCTGAGATGTTGCAATACCGAAGGTTTGAAGGGCTCTATAGTATCTGCGGTTGTGTAAAGGGCAAAGGCACTTTCGAAAAAACCAGACTGTTCCTCTAGCTGACCGAGTACTTCATGAGCAGCAGCCATCCGGGGATTAAGCTGTAAGGCCCGATGCAGGGCACGGCGAGCTTCTTCCTGTTTGTTTTGGAGGGCATACAAGCAGCCTAAGTCGTACCAAATGGATGCATCTTCGGAAACAATCCGAGCGGCTTCAAGATAAGCTGCAGTTGCCCTTAACAAATCGTTTTTCTGGTAAGCCTCCCAGCCGGCTTTAAGAAGATGTGACGGAGTGGAGGAATAAGATCCGGTAGCAGTGGAAGAAGATAACGAGATGGAACGGTCCTGTTGGGTTGGAGCACCCGATGCAAGA